>NZ_BCBD01000015.1:0-52371 GCF_001320345.1 Pseudomonas sp. NBRC 111127
GCGAGAACCTCGTTTAGCTTCAAACACTTGACTCGCTGCGATCTCTCGTAGCGGGAGGCGAATCATACAGCGTTTAGAAGCGCTGTCAACCATCATCTCAACCGCTTTCGATCATTCGATCGTAGCCCTTACAGCGCCTTTCGAATCGGTTAACTCATTGAATTTCAAGGAGTTTGTCGTTCCGTTGTCGCTGGAAGTGGGGCGCATTATAAGGGGATTCGAGAGGGCGTCAACCTTTAATTCAAATAAACTTTCAGGGCGCTTGAAAAGCAAAGCGGGGAGGCCTTTCGGCCTCCCCGCTTCTATATAGCTTAACCGCCGGGCGATCACTCAGCCTTCAGGGTAACCCGCCCGAAGGACTTCTTACCCGCCTGGCACACATGCGTAGCACCCAGAACAAACAGGAAATCCTTGTCGACCACCACACCATCCACTTTCACTGCGCCGGCACTCAGCAAGTCACGCGCCTGCGCCGAGTTCTTCACCAGGCCAGCACGGTTCAGAACCGCAGCGATAGGCAAGCCTTCCGCCGAAACCACCTCTACCTCCGGCAGGTCTTCAGGCAGCTCGCCTTCTTTCATACGGTTGCCCGCAGCACGGTGCGCATTGGCGGCAGCCTCCTCACCATGGAAACGCGCGACAATCTCTTCCGCCAGCTTGATCTTGATGTCTCGCGGGTTGGCGCCATTGGCCACATCGGCGCGGAACTGCTCGATCTCTTCCATGGAGCGGAAGCTCAGCAGCTCGAAGTAACGCCACATGAGCGTGTCCGGGATCGACACCAGCTTGCTGTACATCACGCCCGGCGCTTCCTGGATACCGACATAGTTGCCCAGCGACTTGGACATTTTCTTCACACCGTCCAGCCCTTCGAGCAACGGCATGGTCACGATGTTCTGCGCTTCCTGACCATAGGCCCGCTGCAGTTCGCGCCCCATCAGCAGGTTGAACTTCTGGTCGGTACCACCCAGCTCGACGTCTGCTTTCAGCGCGACCGAATCGTAGCCCTGCACCAACGGGTAGAGGAACTCGTGAATGGCAATCGGCTGGTTGGTGGTGTAGCGCTTGTCGAAGTCATCGCGCTCGAGCATGCGCGCCACAGTGTACTGCGAGGCCAGGCGAATGAAGTCGGCCGGGGTCAGCTTGTCCATCCAGGTGGAGTTGAAGGCGACTTCGGTCTTGGCCGGGTCAAGAATCTTGAACACCTGCTGCTTGTAGGTCTCGGCGTTGTCCAGCACCTGCTCACGAGTCAGCGGCGGACGCGTTGCGCTCTTGCCGCTTGGGTCGCCGATCATGCCGGTGAAGTCGCCGATCAGGAAGATGACCTGATGGCCCAGCTCCTGGAACTGACGCAGCTTGTTGATCAGCACCGTGTGCCCCAGGTGCAGGTCCGGGGCGGTCGGGTCGAAGCCGGCCTTGATGCGCAGAGGCTGGCCGCGCTTGAGCTTCTCAACCAGTTCCGACTCGACCAGTACTTCTTCCGCACCGCGCTTGATAAGCGCCAGCTGCTCTTCAACCGACTTCATAGACAAACCCGCAAGGCTCAGATTCAGGGGGAGCCAACCATACAAGATCGGCCGTCAAATACAAGTTTTGCAAAGGAATGTGACCCGGGCACAGGCTTGCGACGTCTACGCGCCCTTGCGTGAAAGTGGATTTGGTTATATTTTATACAGTTATTTGATCTTCATCATGTCATTCATCTATTCCATTTCACCTTTTTCAAAGTCACCTTACCCATGACCAACGAACCGCCTAAAGCGCCACCGCTTTATCCGAAGAGCCACCTGCTGGCCGCCAGCGGCATTGCCGCCCTGCTCAGCCTGGCTTTGCTGGTATTTCCGTCCAGCGAAGTGGAAGCCAAGAAAACCACCCTCAACCTCGAGCTGGAAAGCCCTGCCGAACAATTGAAGGACGAAGCCCGCGCTGCGCCCATGGTGCAGGCACAGGGTGAGCAAGGCTCACCTTTCGCCCAGATAGAAGCAGCCACACCCGAAACCCAGAAAGCAGAGCAGCCAACGCAAGACGCCAAACAGGTTGCCGAAGCCGCCAAGCAACCAGGCCACCGCGAAGTTACCGTAGCGCGCGGCGATACCCTGTCCACGCTCTTCGCCAAGGTCGGCCTGCCAGCCAATGCCGTGCACGACCTGCTGGCCAGCAACAAGCAGGCCAAGCAGTTCACCCAACTCAAGCACGGCCAGGTCCTGCAGTTCGAACTCGACAAGGATGGCCAACTGGCCAGCCTGCACAGCAAGGTCAGCAACCTTGAAACCATCAGCCTGAGCAAAAGCGCCAAAGGCTTTACCTTCAACCGTGAAATCAGCAAGCCGGTGGTGCGTACTGCCTATGCCCACGGGGTAATCAAAAGCTCGCTGTCAGCATCTGCCCAGCGTGCCGGCCTTTCCCACAGCATGACCATGGACATGGCGCGCGTGCTAGGCTACGACATCGACTTCGCCCAGGATATTCGCCCAGGCGACGAGTTCGACGTGGTCTACGAGCAGAAGGTGATGGATGGCAAGGTCGTCGGCACGGGCAATATCCTTTCGGCGCGCTTCACCAACCGTGGCAAAACCTACACTGCCGTGCGCTACACCAACAAGCAGGGCAACACTACCTACTACACTGCCGATGGCAACAGCCTGCGCAAAGCCTTCATCCGCACCCCGGTGGACTTCGCCCGTATCAGTTCGCGCTTTTCCGCCGGCCGCAAGCACCCGATCCTGAACAAGATTCGCGCGCACAAGGGCGTTGACTACGCAGCCCCACGCGGCACGCCTATCAAGGCAGCAGGCGACGGCCGCATCGAACTGGCCGGGCGCCGCGGCGGCTACGGCAACACCGTGATCATCCAGCACGGTAACCGCTACAAGACGCTGTATGGCCACATGCAGGGCTTTGCCAAAGGCATCAAGACCGGTAGCACCGTCAAGCAGGGCCAGATCATCGGTTACATCGGCACCACCGGCCTTTCCACCGGGCCGCATCTTCACTATGAGTTCCAGGTCAACGGCGTGCATGTCGACCCCCTGAGCCAGAAGGTGCCAATGGCCGACCCGATCGCCAAGAACGAGCGTCAACGCTTCTTGCAGCAGAGCCAGCCACTGATCGCCCGCATGGATCAGGAAAAGGCCACCCTGCTCGCCGCGAACAAGCGCTAAGCCATGGCGCTTTACCTGGGGGTGATGTCCGGCACCAGCCTGGATGGCCTGGACATCGCCTTGGTCGAACAAGGCGAGCAGCTTGAACTGCTCGCCACGCTCTACCTGCCAATGCCCGCCAGCCTGCGCCAGGACTTGCTTGCCCTGTGCAGCAGCGGCCCTGACGAAATCGCCCGGGCAGCATTGGCGGAAAATCACTGGGCCACCCTTGCGGCCGAGGGTATACGCCAGCTGCTCGCTCAGCAGGGCCTGCAGGCTGACGCCATACGCGCCATTGGTAGCCATGGCCAGACTGTCCGTCACGAACCCGCCCGCGGGTTCACCGTACAGATCGGTAACCCCGCGCTGCTCGCCGAGCTTACTGGTATCAGCGTGATAGCCGACTTCCGCCGCCGCGATGTTGCCGCCGGCGGGCAAGGCGCGCCACTTGTCCCGGCCTTCCACGAAACCCTGTTCAGCCACCTGGGCCAACGGGTAGCAATTCTCAATGTGGGCGGTTTCAGCAACCTCAGCCTGATCGAGCGGGATGCACCGGTGCATGGCTTTGATTGTGGCCCAGGCAATGTTTTGCTGGATGCCTGGGTCGAGCGCAAACGCGGCCAGGCCTACGATGCCGACGGTGCCTGGGCTGCCACCGGCGTGGTGCAGGCCGATTTGCTGCACGCATTGATGAGCGACCCGTTCTTCGCGGGCAGCGGCCCCAAGAGTACCGGCCGTGAGGTGTTCAACCTGCCTTGGCTCGACCGCCACCTCGCCGGCCTGCCCGCCTACCGGGACGAGGATGTGCAGGCGACACTGCTGGAGTTGACCGCACGCAGCATCATCGACTCGCTGGAAAACGCGCAACAAGGCACCGAAGCACTGTTGGTCTGCGGTGGAGGCGCCCGCAACGGTGCGCTGATGGCCCGCCTCGGCCAACTGCTGCCTACTGCACATGTTACAAGCACCAGCGCCCATGGCGTAGACCCTGACTGGGTCGAAGCCATGGCCTTTGCCTGGCTGGCCCATTGCTGCCTGGAGGGCATCGCCGCCAACCGCCCCAGCGTCACTGCCGCCAGGGGCCTACGCGTACTCGGCGCAATCTACCCGGCATGACACCCGGGCCAGAAAGCAAAACGCCGCGCAATTGCGCGGCGTTTTCGTATCGGCCCGAATTCAGATCGAGAACGACGACCCGCAACCGCAGGTGGTGGCGGCATTCGGGTTCTTGATCACAAAGCGCGAACCTTCCAGGCCTTCCTGGTAGTCCACTTCGGCACCGGCCAGGTACTGGAAGCTCATCGGGTCGACCACCAGGGAAACGCCTTCGCGCTCGACGATGGTGTCGTCTTCAGCCACGTCTTCGTCGAAGGTGAAGCCGTACTGAAAGCCCGAGCAACCGCCACCGGTCACGAACACCCGCAGCTTCAGACGTTCATTGCCTTCCTCATTGACCAGGTTCTTCACCTTCTGGGCTGCGCCATGGGTGAATTCCAGGCCGGTAGGGGTGAAGGTTTCGACGCTCATGTTGATTCTCCCGGCGCGGTAGCCGCCATATAACTCTCGATGACGCGCATTATCCGCTTTCCCGAGAAAATTGGTCAACAATACGTAAGCCGCAAGCGACAACCTACACGCCGCAAGCTCCACCCGCAGGGGTGTTGCTCGCGGCGTCTGTCACGGCAGCAGGCCTGCGTGGGACAGGCCCATGCGCTCATCCAGGCCAAACAGGATGTTGAGGTTCTGCACTGCCTGACCCGAAGCCCCCTTCACCAGGTTGTCGATCACCGACAGCACCACTACCAGGTCCCCGCCCTGCGGGCGATGAACGGCAATGCGGCAAACGTTGGCACCGCGCACGCTGCGGGTTTCCGGGTGGCTACCGGCCGGCATCACGTCGACGAACGGCTCATCGGCGTAGCGTTTCTCGAACAGCGCCTGCAGGTCGACCGAAGTATCGGCCACGTTCGCGTACAGGGTAGCGTGGATACCACGGATCATCGGTGTCAGGTGCGGCACGAAGGTCAGGCCGATGTCCTTGCCGGCCGCCTGGCGCAGGCCCTGGCTGATTTCCGGCAAGTGGCGATGCCCCTTGACGGCATAGGCCTTCATGCTTTCACCGGCTTCGCAGAACAGCGAACCCACTGCCGCACCACGCCCGGCGCCGCTGACACCCGACTTGCAGTCGGCGATCAGCCGCGCGGGGTCGGCCAGGCCCGCTTCCAGTAGCGGCAGGAAACCGAGCTGGGTGGCGGTCGGGTAGCAACCCGGCACGGCAATCAGGCGCGCCTGGCGAATCTTCTCGCGGTTCACTTCCGGCAGGCCATACACGGCATCCTTGAGCAGTTCAGGCGCGCCATGCGGCTGACCGTACCACTTGCCCCACTCGGTGGCATCCTGCAGACGGAAGTCAGCCGACAGGTCGATCACCTTGGTACCCGCCGCCAGCAATTCGCCGGCCAGTGCGTGGGCAACGCCATGCGGTGTGGCGAAGAACACGACGTCGCAAGCAGCCAGGGCCTTGCTGTCGGGTACGCTGAACGCCAGCCCGTCATAGTGGCCGCGCAGGTTCGGGTACATGTCTGCCACCGCCACGCCCGCCTCCGAGCGCGAAGTGATGACCGCCACTTCGGCCTGTGGATGCTGTGCCAGCAGACGCAACAGTTCGACGCCGGTGTAACCGGTGCCGCCAACAATACCGACCTTGATCATAACGCTTGCCCCTTATCAACGAGCCGTCTGGAAAGCGCACGATAATAGGGGCGCGAGGCGCCTGTAACAACTCTTCGGGTGTCCCTTCCGGCGCCCGACCACTACTATCTGACGACCGTGATTACCTGAAGGAACACCCTCCATGCTTTACCTATGGATCAAAGCGCTGCATATCGTCAGCGTAGTCTGCTGGTTCGCCGGCCTGTTCTATCTGCCGCGGCTGTTCGTGTACCACGCCCAGAGCCAGGACAGCATCAGCCAGGAACGCTTCGTGACCATGGAGCGCAAGCTCTACCGCGGCATCATGAACCCGGCAATGGTCGCCACCTATGTGTTTGGCGCCTGGATGCTCTACCTCAACCCCGGCTGGCTGAGCCAGGGCTGGCTGCATGCCAAGCTGACTCTGGTAATCCTGCTCACCGGCTACCATCACGTGTGTGGCGCCCAGCGCAAACGCTTCGCCAGCGGCACCAACACACGCAGCCACGTCTACTATCGCTGGTTCAACGAAGTGCCCGTGCTCATCCTGCTGGGCATCGTGATTCTGGTGGTGGTCAAGCCGTTCTGACATAGCCACCTCAACTATCAGCAAGCCCTGCCGCGCTGCCAGGCCATTGGCCCCCGGGCCTTGTAGCAAAACGCAGCACCTGGCACGGGCAAGCTGTACACTAGGCGCCCTCTTCCGCCCCCAGGAGCCTTGCATGTCCCGTTACGCCATGATCACTGGTGCTTCCAGCGGCCTGGGCCTGGCCCTGGCGGAAGCGCTGGCACGGCGTGGACGCAACCTGATCCTGGTGGCACGCCAGCGCGAAACGCTGGAACCGGTCGCCCTCGAGCTGACCCAGCGCTTTGGTGTAGAGGTACTGTTCCGCGCCTGCGACCTCAGCCAGCCGCTGCGCCTGTCAGGTTTCGTGCTGGAGCTGGAAGAAGGCGAGCGGCGCATCGACCTGCTGGTCAACTGCGCCGGTTTGCGCACCTACGGCCCGTTCCTGGCCCATGAGTGGGCTGACGAGCAAGACCTGCTCGAGGTCAACGTGCTGGCAATGAGCCGGCTATGCCATGCAATCGGCAACCTGATGGCCGTGCAGGGTGGCGGGCAGATCCTCAACGTTGCAGGCCTGGCCGGGGTCGCACCTGGGCCGTGGATGGCGGCCTATGCCGCCAGCAAAGCTTACGTGCTGAGCTTTTCCCAGGCACTGCGCGAGGAGCTCAAGCGCGCCGGCATCAAAGTCTCGGTACTGTGCCCCGGCCCGGTATGCTCTGCACGGCGGCGCATCCCCCGCCTGGATGGCAAGCCACGCTGCCTGAGCCCCGAGGAAGTGGCCCTGTACACGGTGCGGGCGCTGGACAAGAACCGCGCCCTGATCATGCCAGGGCGGCGCAACCGCTGGCTGGCCTTCGCCCCCCGTCTGCTGCCACGCTGGCTGGTACGCAAACTGGCCGGCGCCATTCACCGCCGCTATTGCCCGGCCGGCATGGAATAGCCACTGGGCGATTGGCGCTTGGCTGAGTACACTCGGCCCGACCTTCACCATGGAGCAGTGCTGTGGACGATCTATTCCTCAAAATCATCAACCGGGAAATTCCGGCGGATATCATCTACGAAGACGACCAGGTCCTGGCGTTCAAGGACATTGCTCCCGCGGCGCCGGTGCATTTCCTGGTCATCCCGAAAAAGCACATTCCTACCCTCAATCACCTCACAGAAGAGGACAAGGCCCTGGCAGGCCACATCCTGTTCACTGCCCAGCGCCTGGCAGTCGAACAAGGCTGCGAGGAAGGCTTCCGCGTGGTAATGAACTGCAACCCCAAAGGCGGCCAGACCGTCTACCACATCCATATGCACGTGCTCGGCCAGCGCCAGATGAACTGGCCGCCGGGCTGATCCACGGCAAGCGACCCCGCCGCTATTGCGGTAAACTGTCGGGCACATTCTTGCGGAGGTGCCCGATGGCTACCGAACGTCACTACTCGCCGCTTGACCGCTTGTTGCTGCAGGCCGATACCGCCATGCGCACCTTGCTGCCCTTCAGCGGCCAACCCGCCCGGCCGTCACCGGCCATCATCCAGCCAGACGCCACCCTGGACGAACAGCAAACCCGCCACATTGCCGGGCTGATGCGCATCAACCATACCGGTGAAGTCTGCGCCCAGGCGCTGTACCAGGGTCAGGCTCTGACGGCGAAGCTGCCCGAAGTGCGCAAGGCCATGGAGCATGCCGCCGAGGAAGAAATCGACCACCTGGCGTGGTGCGAGCAACGCATTCGCCAGCTGAACAGCCACCCAAGTGTGCTCAACCCCCTGTTCTATGGCATGTCCTTCGGCATCGGCGCACTGGCCGGACTGGTCAGCGACAAGGTCAGCCTGGGTTTCGTCGCCGCCACCGAGCACCAGGTGTGCAAGCACCTGGACGAGCACCTTGAGCAGCTGCCGCAAGAAGACGAAAAGTCCCGCGCCATTCTCGAACAGATGCGCGTCGACGAAGAGCAGCACGCCGAGTCTGCCCTGGAAGCCGGTGGCTACCGTTTCCCTGCTCCTGTGCGCTTCGGTATGAGCTTGCTGGCCAAGGTCATGACCAAGAGCACCTACCGTATCTGAAGGTAGCCCCATGACGGACCGAATCGACGCCAAGGACCTGGCGCGTGCCGTGCAAGCCGGCGTTCTCCAGCCTGGCCAGGACCAGGCCCTGCTGGCGTTCCTTCGCCAGCAACCGCCAGCACGCGGTACCTTTCAGCTGGCCCATGTCGCCTTCTACTTCGGCGCCATGCTGATCATGGCGGCCATGGGCTGGTTGCTCACCGAGGCCTGGATGAGCATCGGCGACGCCGCACTGCTGGGCATCGCCAGCCTGTACATCGGGCTGATCACCTTGTTTGCCCTCAACTTGCAGCGGCGTGCGCAGCCCGTAGCCGCCGGGGTACTGGCCGCCGTCGCGGTCAGTATCGTGCCGCTGGCAGTGTTCGCCATCGAACGCTTGGCGGGTTGGTGGCCAATGGATGACACCCAGGCCAACTACCACCACTACTACACCTACGTGCAAGGCGGCTGGCTGGCGATGGAGGCGGCCACGGTAGTGGCCGGTTTGCTGATGCTCCGGTTGATCCCCTACCCGTTCATCGTCATGCCGATCGCCGTGGCCCTATGGTTCATGTCGATGGACCTGACTGAGTGGTTCTTCGGCTCGCCGTTCAGCTGGGCGCAGCGCCGTGAGGTTTCGCTGTGGTTCGGCCTGGGAATGCTGGTGGTGTTCCTGCTGGTGGACGGCCGTACACGCGAGGACTATGCCCGCTGGGGGTACCTGGCAGGGCTGGCGGCATTCTGGGGCGGGCTGACGCTACTGGACAGCGGCAGCGAGCTGGGCAAGGCGCTGTACTGCCTGATAAACATTGCGCTGATGGGCATGGCAGTGCTGCTACGCCGGCCGGTGTTCATGGTGTTCGGCGCGCTGGGGGTTGCGGCCTACCTGGGCTACCTGGCGTATGAGGTATTCGCGCAATCGCTGCTGTTCCCGGTCGTGGTGACGCTGATCGGGCTGGGGGTCATCTGGCTGGGGCTGGTCTACCAGAAGCGCCGGGAGCGGTTGAGCCGCGCAATGCGCAGCGGCTTGCCGGCATGGCTTCGCTCTGCATTACCGGCACTGCGCAACTGATGGTATCGGGGCCGCTTTGCGGCCCCAAAAAACCCGGCTTCAACCCAACTCTACAATCTCGTACCCGTGGGTAATCTCGACCCCGGCACGCTCGAGCATGATCGACGCAGAGCAGTACTTCTCTGCCGACAGCTCTACCGCGCGCTTGATCTGCGCTTCTTTCAGCCCGCGCCCCTTAACGACGAAGTTCATGTGGATCTTGGTGAACACTTTCGGGTCTTCACTGGCGCGCTCGGCTTCCAGAAACGCCTCGCAGCTCTCCACCGCCTGGCGCGACTTCTTCAGAATGCTGACCACGTCAAAGCTGCTGCAGCCACCCAACCCCAACAGCAGCATCTCCATAGGGCGCACACCCAGGTTGCGGCCGCCGGCCTCGGGCGGGCCATCCATCACGACGACATGGCCGCTGCCCGATTCGCCGAGAAACATTGCCTCACCGGCCCACTGGATACGTGCCTTCATCTACCTGGACTCCTGATATTCGGAAAAGGGTGTCAGCTTAGACCTTGTGTGGCTGTGGGAAAAGTACGAGAGGACTCGGTTTAGTACCGAAACATCTTGTAGTGTCTGATAAGCTGGCGCCAAATGACTGGCGCCTGCCGCTGTCGATTTACAAAAATACCCAAGCCTCGTATCGAACAGGACTTCGTGATGGTTGCCTCTGCCCTACCCGCAAAGATCAAGAACATCGACAAGTTGCTGGTGCACTGCCAGCGCCGCCGCTTCACCGCAAAAAGCAACATCATCTGCGCTGGCGACCGGGCCGAAACACTGTCGTTCATCATCAAGGGGTCGGTCACCATCATCATCGAAGACGATGACGGTCATGAAATGATCATCGCCTACCTCAACCCGGGCGATTTCTTTGGCGAGCTGGGGCTGTTCGAGCCCGTTGAGGGTGAGCAGCAGCGCAGCGCCTGGGTACGGGCGAAGACGGAATGCGAAGTGGCCGAGATCAGTTACGAGAAATTTCGCGAAGTTGCGCGCCAGGACCCGGAAATTCTCTACGCCCTGGGCAGCCAGATGGCCCAACGCCTTCGTAATACCACACGCAAGGTCGGCGACCTGGCGTTCTTCGACGTAACCGGCCGCGTCGCCCGCTGCCTGCTGGAGCTGTGCAAGCAGCCCGACGCCATGACCCATCCGGATGGCATGCAGATCAAGATCACCCGCCAGGAAATCGGCCGCATCGTCGGTTGCTCGCGGGAAATGGTCGGCCGCGTGCTCAAGGACCTCGAAGAGCGCAGCCTGGTCCATGTCAAAGGCAAGACCATGGTGGTCTACGGTACCCGCTAATCCCTGGGCAGGTCGGCCAAGACCTTGGCGTAAGCTTGCGAGAGGCGCTGGAACCAGGGCACTGCGGGCGCCACTTCGTGCAAGGCAATGTGTGCGTCGGCGCGGCAACGCTGCTCAAGCTCGCAGCACTCGTTGAAACGGTTGACCGCCGCCACCATCGCCTCACGTTCGTTGTCCAGCAACAACGCGCCGTGCACCAGTACCACCGGGCGTTTACCGCCCAGGCCCTGGCGCCAGCGCTGGGCGGTACCGACCAGCTTACGGCCATTGAGGTTGACGTTGTAGCGGCCATCGCAAAAGGCGCCGTCGATTTCCCCTACCGACGCTACCCCGCCCCACTCGCGCAACACATCGCACAGTGGCAGGCACAGGCGCTCATAAGCGGTTTCGATGCGGCCATGGTCGCCTTCGCTGCGCGGCGCGGCATAGACCAGCGCCACGTTCACGGTGGCATGCGACTGCGGTACCGGCTCACCGCCGGTTTCACGCAGCAATACCGGCCAACCGGCAATCGCCAGTTCTGCGCACGCTGTTTCGAAATTGGCCAACCGGCTCATGCGCCGGGGCATGACCAAGGCATGGTCAGTGGGGCGCCAGAACAGCACACCACTCTCGCGTTCACCGCGGCAAACGGCGGCCAGCAGGTCCTGCTCGGCGTGCAAGCCCTGCTCGACGGTCAGGGCCAGGGGTTGATCGCTCATTGCTCCACCTTGGTTGTTGTTTTCAAGGGCCTCTTGCCGGGCCTGTAAAAAAGCCGGCAATCACGCCGGCTTCATTGCAATCAATCCAGTTGCTGAACAGTTTTCTTCACCTGGTCCGGGAAGAACAGCCGCTGCAGCTCCAGCCCAGGTTGTTCGGCGCGCATGAATGCCTCACCCACCAGGAACGAATAAACGTCGTTGATCGCCATCAGCTCGACATCGGCCCGGTTCAAGATACCGCTCTCGGTAACTGCCAGGCGATCACGCGGTATGCGCGGCAGCAGGTCGAGGGTGGTTTCCAGGCTGACTTCAAAGGTGTGCAGGTTGCGGTTGTTCACGCCCACCAGCGGTGTATCCAGGGTTTTCAGCGCACGCTCCAGCTCATCGCCATCGTGCACTTCTACCAGTACATCGAGGCCGACGTCCTTGGCAGTGGCGGCCAGTTCGGCCATCTTCACGTCATCCAGCGCCGACACGATCAGCAGCACGCAGTCCGCACCCAAGGCCCGCGCCTCGACGATCTGGTAGGGGTCGATCATGAAATCCTTGCGGATCACGGGCAGGGAAACCGCCGCACGAGCCTGCTGCAAGTACTCATCGGCGCCCAGGAAGTAGTCCACATCGGTCAGCACCGACAGGCAGGTAGCACCGCCCTTCTCATAGCTGACAGCGATTTCCGCGGGCCTGAAGTCTTCACGGATCACGCCCTTGCTGGGCGAGGCCTTCTTGATTTCGGCAATCACCGCAGGCTGCTTGCGCTTGGCCTGCTCGATCAAGGCATTGGCAAAGCCCCGAGGGGCGTCAGCGGCCTTGGCCAGGCCCTCCAGTTCGCGAAGGCTGACCCGCGCGCTGCGCTCGGCCACTTCCTGGAACTTGCGGGCAATGATCTTTTCCAGCACCGTCGGCACGCTCATGCTTCGTTCTCCACCTTGAATACTGCAGTAAATGCACCCAGTTCCTGCAGCTTTTCCCAGGCCAGGCCGGTGTGCAGTACGTCATGGGCCAGTTCCACACCGGCTTTCAGGCTCATGGCATGGTCAGCGGCGTACAGCGCCGCACCGGCATTGAGCACGATCATCTCGGCAGCTTTCTGGCCGTTTTCAGTCTTGCGGCGGCCCAGTGCATCACGGATCAGTTCCAGTGACGCCTGCGGGCTCTCAACGGCCAGGCCATGCAGGCTCTGGCTTTTCATGCCGAGGTCTTCCGGCTCGACCCAGTATTCGGTGATCTGGTCGTTCTTCAGCTCGGCCACAAAGGTGGGGGCAGCCAGGCTGAACTCATCCAGGCCATCCTTCGAGTGCACCACCAGCACATGCTTGCTGCCCAGGCGCTGCAGCACCTCGGCCAACGGCCGGCACAGGGACTGAGCGAACACGCCGACAACCTGGTGTTTCACACCGGCCGGATTCGTAAGCGGGCCGAGCATGTTGAACAGGGTACGCATACCCAGCTCGCGGCGCGGGCCAGCGGCGTGCTTCATTGCCGAGTGATGGCTTTGCGCGAACATGAAGCCGATCCCCAGGCTGTCGATGCAGCGGCCCACTTGCGTTGGCGTCAGGTTCAGGTAGATACCGGCAGCTTCCAGCAAGTCGGCACTGCCGCTCTTGCCCGACACCGCGCGGTTGCCATGCTTGGCCACTGGGCAGCCCGCCGCCGCCAGCACGAACGACGAAGCGGTGGAAACGTTGAAGATGTTGGCACCGTCACCGCCGGTACCGACGATATCCACCACACCCTCCAGGCTCTGCAGTTCGACCTTGTCGGCCAGCTCGCGCATCACCGATACCGCGCCCACGATCTCGTCGATGCTCTCGCTTTTCATGCGCATGCCCATCAGGAAGGCGCCGATCTGCGCCTCGCTGCACTGGCCTGTCATGATCTGGCGCATCACATCGCGCATTTCTTCGGTCGAAAGGTCCAGCTGGCCAACGATACGGCTCAGCGCGCTTTTGATATCCATATTCAATCCTTAGCGGCGGCCGCCGGTCTGCTTGAGGAAGTTGGCGAACAGCTCGTGGCCCTGCTCGGTGAGGATCGACTCAGGGTGGAACTGCACCCCTTCGATGTTCAGCGTTTTATGGCGCAGGCCCATGATCTCGTCGACCGAACCATCTGCATGGGCCGTCCAGGCGGTCACTTCCAGGCAGTCAGGCAAGGTGTCGCGCGTGACCACCAGCGAGTGGTAGCGGGTCACCGTCAGCGGGTTGTTGAGGCCGGCAAACACGCCGAGGTCGCGGTGGAGTACCGGGCTGGTCTTGCCATGCATCACCTGGCGAGCCCGGACCACGTCACCGCCAAAGGCCTGGCCGATGGACTGGTGGCCCAGGCATACGCCGAGGATCGGCAGCTTGCCGGCGAAATGCAGGATGGCCTCGATGGACACACCCGCCTCGCTCGGCGTGCACGGGCCAGGGGAGACGACGATCCGCTCGGGGTTCAGGGCTTCGATCTGGGCAATGGTCAGTTCGTCATTGCGAACGACCTTGACCTCGGCACCCAGCTCGCCAAGGTACTGCACAACGTTGTAAGTAAATGAGTCGTAGTTGTCGATCATCAGTAACATGGTGTTAAACCTCTTGAACTTACTGACTTCAAATTCGAACCTCCCTCTGCCCGCCATAGCGGTGGCTGTGCCACTTGAGGGCGAGGAACAGGAAGGCAAACAGGGGCGGGCCGGACTGGCCGGCAGGGGATAAAGTCAGGCGCGCCAACGCCAACGGGCGTGGGCCTTGATTACGCGCATCAAGAGTTTGCTGACGATCAACACAGGGTAGGTCTCGCTCATACGTCACGGCACAGTAGCCTACCGGCGCGGCGGGCGCAATATGCCTGTAAACACGGGGAAACGAATGGACTTGGGAGCGAAGCCCCACGATTTGCTAATGTCGATCAGGTTGTTCTCATAAAAACAAAGAAAAGGATGTTCCGCGATGAGAAAAGCTCCACTTTTGCGCTTTGCCTTCGCTTCATTAGCCCTGGCCTGCAGCCAGGCCTTTGCCACCCCCTCGCCCTATTCCACGCTGATCGTATTCGGCGACAGCCTGGCAGATGCCGGGCAGTTCCCCGACCTGACAGGTGGCACCTCCGGCGCCCGCTTCACCAACCGTGATGCCGATGGCAATTTTGCCCCGGTGTCGCCGATGATCCTCGGTGGCCGTTTGGGCATAGACCCCAATGCGCTGAACCCCTCCACCTCGGTCGGTGTACGCCCCGACGGCAACAACTGGGCGGTAGGGGGCTACACCACGCAACAGATTCTTGATTCGATCACCGAAACCTCCAGAACCGTCATTCCACCCGGCAACCCAGGCGCTGGGACGGTGTTGCGAGAGAAGCCTGGCTACCTGGCCAACGGGCTGCGCGCCGACCCCAATGCCCTGTACTACCTGACCGGCGGCGGCAACGACTTTCTGCAAGGCCTGGTCAACAGCCCGGCCGACGCAGTGGCGGCCGGTGCTCGGCTGGCCGCCAGCGCTCAGGCCCTGCAACAAGGTGGCGCACGCTACATCATGGTCTGGCTGCTTCCCGACCTTGGCCAAACACCGAACTTCAGCGGCACGCCGCAACAGAACCCGCTCTCGTTGCTGTCCGGGGCGTTCAATCAATCGCTGCTGGGCCAGCTGAGGCAGATCGATGCCCAGGTCATCCCCCTGAACATCCCTGTGTTGCTGAGCGAGGCCTTGGCCAGCCCCAGCCAGTTCGGCCTGGCACCTGACCAGAACCTGGTCGGCACTTGCTACAGCGGGCAAGGCTGCGTGGGCAACCCGGTCCATGGCATCGACGGCACCACGCCAGACCCGACCCGGCTACTGTTCAACGATTCGGTGCACCCGACCATCGCCGGCCAGCAACTGATTGCCGATTACGCCTACTCGATCCTGTCCGCGCCATGGGAACTGTCCCTGCTGCCGGAAATGGCCCACGCCAGCCTGCGTGCCCACCAGGATGAATTGCGCAGCCAATGGCAAACGCCATGGCAGGCGATCGGCCAGTGGCAAGCGTTTGTCAGCAGCGGCGCCCAGGACCTGGACTTCGACAGCCAGCGCAGCGCGGCCAGCGGCGATGGCCGGGGGTACAACCTGACCGTGGGTGGCAGCTACCGCCTGAACGATGCCTGGCGCCTGGGGCTGGCGGGCGGCGTCTACCGGCAGAAGCTGGAAGCAGGCGCGCAAGACTCGGACTACAAGCTCGACAGCTACCTGGCCAGCGCCTTCGCCCAGTACCGGCAGGACCGCTGGTGGGCCGATGCTGCGCTGACAGCCGGGCACCTGGACTATAGCGACCTCAAGCGCACCTTTGCCCTGGGCGTGAACGACCGTAGCGAAAAGGGCGACACCGACGGTGAAGCCTGGGCGATGTCCGCACGGTTGGGCTACAACCTGATGGCGGACAGCAGCAACTGGCAGCTGGCGCCGTTCATCAGCGCCGATTACGCGCGGGTCAAGGTGGACGGCTACGACGAGAAGAGCGGGCGCTCCACAGCCCTGGGCTTCGATGACCAGGAGCGCACGTCACGCCGCCTGGGCGTGGGGCTGCTGGGCAGCGTGCAGGTGCTGCCCTCTACCCGGCTGTTCGCCGAGGTGGCGCAAGAGCATGAGTTCGAGGATGACCAGCAGGACGTGACCATGCACCTGACCAGCTTGCCGGCGAATGACTTCACCCTGACCGGGTATACGCCGCACAGCGACCTGACCCGGGCCAGCCTGGGGGTAAGCCATGAAGTGGTGGCGGGGGTGCATTTGCGCGGCAACTACAACTGGCGCAAGAGTGATGAGCTGACGCAGCAGGGGGTGAGTCTGGGGGTTAGCGTCGATTTCTAGCTGGCTGGGGCCGCTTTGCGGCCCTTTCGCGACACAAGGCCGCTCCTACAGGGAAGCGCAATCGCCGTGAATGCGATTCCTTGCAGGCGGCAGCCCAGAGGCTAGTGAATTATTTGGCGCAAGTCTGCTCAGCCAAGGCCACCGCACGGAACATCGCCCGGCGCTTGTTGATGGTTTCTTCCCACTCCAGCGCCGGCACCGAGTCGGCAACGATACCGCCACCTGCCTGCACATGCAGCTCGCCGTCCTTGATCACCGCCGTACGAATGGCAATGGCGGTATCCATGTTGCCATTCCAGGCGAAGTACCCCACGGCACCGCCATATACACCACGCTTGACCGGCTCCAGTTCGTCGATGATCTCCATTGCACGGATCTTCGGCGCCCCCGACAGGGTACCGGCAGGCAGGATCGCGCGCAGTGCATCCATCGCCGTCAGCCCTTCGCGCAAGTGGCCGGTGACGTTGGAAACAATGTGCATGACGTTGGAGTAGCGCTCGATCACCATCTTCTCGGTCAGGCGTACGCTGCCCGTGGAGGACACCCGGCCGACATCGTTGCGGCCCAGGTCGATCAGCATCAGGTGCTCGGCGATCTCTTTGTCGTCCGACAGCAGGTCGTCTTCCAGCGCACGGTCGGCCTCTTCGGTTGCGCCACGCGGGCGGGTACCGGCAATCGGGCGCACGGTGACCAGGTTGTCCTCGACCCGCACCAGCACTTCTGGCGAGCTGCCAACCACGTGGAAGTCGCCAAAATTGAAGAAGTACATGTAAGGCGTCGGGTTGAAGCAGCGCAAAGCGCGGTAGAGGTCGATTGGCGCCGCCTTGAAGTCGATCGACATACGTTGTGACGGCACCACCTGCATGCAGTCGCCAGCCAGGATGTATTCCTTGATGCGGCCAACGGCGCTTTCGTAGTCCTCACGGGTGTAGCTGGAGCGGAATGCCGGCTCGGCAGCCTGCGGGCCGCTCAGGTCCAGGCCTCGGCGTGGGGTAATAGGCTGGCGCAGGGTTTCCAGCAAGTCTTGCAGGCGCGCCTGGCCTTGCTCGAAAGCCTGATCTTGCGCAGGGTCTACCAGCACGATGGCGTGCATCTTGCCGGCCAGGTTGTCGAATACCACGACCGCGTCCGAGACCATCAGCAGAATGTCGGGCACACCCAGCGGGTCTGGGTTCGGGCTGGCCCCCAGGCGCTTTTCCACATAGCGCACGCAGTCGTAGCCGAAGTAACCGACCAGGCCGCCATTGAAACGTGGCAGGCCGGGAATGTCGGCGACCTTGTAGCGCTCCTTGAAGGTCTCGACAAAGGCCAGCGGGTCTTCGACATCGTGGCGTTCAACCTCGACACCGTCCTGCAGGATGCTGACGTGATAGCCGTGCACCCGCATCACCGTCCGCGAGGGCAGGCCGATCATCGAGTAACGGCCCCATTTCTCGCCGCCCTGCACCGATTCGAGCAGGTACGAGTTGGCCTGGTCGGCCAGCTTCAGGTAGATCGACAGCGGCGTATCGAAGTCGGCCAGGGTTTCGCAGGCCAGGGGAATGCGGTTATAGCCGGCAGCAGCCAGGCGCAGGAATTCTTCGTGGTTCATGAGTAGCCTCGTGGCAAGCAGCAATGGGTCAGGCAAACGGACGGGCCGGCATGCGCCGGCAGGCTGAAGTCAGGCGCGCCAACGCCAACGGGCCAAGGCCTTGATGACTTTCATCCAGAATTTGCCAGTAACCGCCACGGTGGACTCTCTGTCTGCTGAGGCTTGAAGGTCCGCCAACGTTATCCCAGTGGCCGGGTCTGCGCAACCGGGCAGCAATGCACGCAGATCGTCGATCACCAGGCTTGGCGACTCGTCCTTGATGGGCCGGCCATGGTTGTAGCCGTAGGTCAGCCCCACGCACTGCACCCCGGCCGCCTTTGCCGCCTGCACGTCGCTGCGCGAGTCGCCGACAAACAGCGACTGTTGCGGGCTCACGCCCGCCATTTGCATGACGAACAGCAGCGCCGCCGGGTCGGGCTTTTTCTGTGGCAGGGTGTCACCGCCGATGATCCAGCGGAAATACCGGCCGATCTTCATCTGGTCCAGCAAGGGCGCGACGAAGCGCTCCGGCTTGTTGGTGATCAAGGCCATTTCCACGCCCTGCTTGTGCAGCCAGCGCAGGGTGTCCTTGACCCCGGGGTAAACCACGGTGAGCTCATGGCTTTCGGCGTAGGCTTCCATGAACAGCGCCAAGCCCTGTTCAGCCAGCGCATCGTCCACGGTTTCATGCTCGATGCCACCGGCCAGGGCGCGGCGCACGAGCACCTGGGCGCCATTGCCGACCCATTGGCGTACCGCCTCAAGGCCAGCAGGCGGGCGCCCCAGTTCGAGCAGCATGCGGTCCACGGCGGCGGCCAGGTCTGGCACGGAATCGATCAGGGTACCGTCCAGATCGAACATCACCAGCCTGGGGAGCGTCCCCGGAAACAGCTGCTCGAAGCCACTCATGGGCGAGCCTGGGCCAGTTCGGCGCGCATTTTGGCGATGACTTCCTGGTAGTCCGGGGCATTGAAGATCGCCGAGCCGGCCACGAACGTGTCGGCGCCAGCGGCAGCGATCTCGCGGATGTTGTTGACGTTGACGCCACCGTCGATTTCCAGGCGGATATCACGGCCACTGGCGTCGATCAACGCACGCGCTTCACGCAGCTTGTCGAGTGTGCCAGGGATGAACTTCTGCCCGCCGAAACCCGGGTTGACGCTCATCAGCAGCACCATGTCGATCTTGTCCATGACGTACTTCAGGGCGTCCAGGCTGGTGGCCGGGTTGAACACCAGCCCGGCCTTGCAGCCGCCGTCCTTGATCAGTTGCAGCGAACGGTCGATGTGCTGCGAAGCTTCCGGGTGGAAGGTGATGTAGGTGGCGCCGGCTTCGATGAAGTCGCCGATGATGCGATCGACCGGGCTGACCATCAGGTGCACATCGATCGGGGCGGTGACGCCATACTTACGCAGGGCAGTGCACACCATCGGGCCGATGGTCAGGTTGGGAACGTAGTGGTTGTCCATGACATCGAAGTGGACGATGTCGGCACCCGCCGCCAGTACCTTGTCGACATCCTCGCCCAGGCGGGCGAAATCGGCAGAAAGAATGGAGGGGGCAATAGCGTAGGGCTGCATGGCGCACCTGTTGGCAGAATCACGGTGGCGCGCATTGTAACTCAGGCAACGGGGGTGAGGGCTGATTGGTATCAATGGGTGTCGACCAGTGACCAAAAGTCTTGTAGTGCCTGTACGGGCCCTATCGCCGGCAAGCCGGCTCCCACAGCGTTCTGCACAAGAGTCATGAGATGCAGAAACCTGTGGAGATCCCATGTGGGAGCCGGCTTGCCGGCGATAGGGCCCGTACAGCTACTGGAACATCAGCCAGGCTGCTGGGTTCTCAGCTTCTCGCTACGCCCGCGCAGCCACTCCAGGGTCAGCAGCAAGATCACCGAAAACGCAATCAGCAACGTCGCCGCGGCAGCGATGGTCGGGCTCAGGTTCTCGCGAATACCGCTGAACATCTGCCGCGGCAGGGTCGCCTGTTCCGGGCCGGCAAGAAACAGGGTCACCACCACCTCATCGAACGACGTGGCAAAGGCGAACAGCGCCCCCGAAATCACCCCGGGGGCGATCAGCGGCAGGGTCACCCGGCGGAAGGCCAGCAGTGGCGAAGCGCCCAGGCTGGCTGCCGCGCGCACCAGGTTGTAGTTGAAGCCCTGCAAGGTTGCCGACACCGTGATGATGACGAACGGCACGCCCAGCACCGCATGCACCAGAATCAGCGAGGTGAAGCTGTTGCCCATGCCCAGCGGGGCAAAGAACAGGTAGCTGGCCACCCCGATGATCACCACCGGCACCACCATCGGCGAAATCACCAGTGCCATCACCAGCGACTTGCCGGGAAAGTCGCCGCGGGTCAGGCCGATGGCTGCCAACGTGCCGAACACCATGGCCAGCACCGTGGCCGCAGGGGCAACGATGATGCTGTTCTTCAGCGCCCGCATCCATTCGGCCGAGTTGAAGAAGTCCTGGTACCACTGCAGCGAGAAGCCCTGCAGCGGGTACACCAGGAAGCTGCCACTGTTGAACGACAAGGGCACGATCACCAGCACCGGCAAGATCAGGAACAGCAGGATCAGGCCGCAAAGAATGCGCAGGCTGTAGAACCACACCCGCTCCACGGGCGACATGTAAGGGCTCAGCATGACAAGGCTCCTCAGCTCAGGCGCAGGCGGCTGGCGCCGACCAGCCAGCTATAGATCAGGTACAGCAGCACGGTCGCCAGCAGCAACAGCCCGCCCAGTGCGGTGGCCATGCCCCAGTTGATGCTGGTGTTGGTATAGAAGGCCACGAAGTAGCTGACCATCTGGTCGTTCGGGCTACCCAGCAGTGCCGGGGTGATGTAGTAACCAATGGCCAGGATGAATACCAGCAGGCACCCGGCGCCGACACCGGCATACGTCTGGGGGAAGTACACCCGCCAGAAACTGGCGAACGGGTGGCAACCCAGCGAAATCGCCGCGCGCATGTAGCTTGGCGAAATGCCTTTCATCACGCTGTACAGCGGCAGGATCATGAACGGCAGCAGAATGTGCACCATCGAGATGTACACGCCGGTGCGGTTGAACACCAGTTCCAGCGGCTGGTCGATGATGCCCATGGCCATCAGCGCACTGTTGATCAGCCCGCCCGACTGCAGCAGTACGATCCACGCTGCCACCCGCACCAGGATCGAGGTCCAGAACGGCAGCAACACCAGAATCATCAACAGGTTGCTCTGCCGGGTCGGCAGGTTGGCCAGCAGGTACGCCAGCGGGTAGGCCAGCACCAGGCAGATGGCGGTAATCACCACGCCCATCCACAGGGTGCGGGCAAAGATATCCAGGTAAATGGCCTGGTCCGGGGTAGCCTTGGCCAGTTCGCCAAGGTCATCGATACGGTGGTCTAGCGAAGCCAGCAGGTAGAACGGGGTCAGCGTGCTGGTGTTGCGGCGGATCGCCTGCCAGTAGGCCGGGTCGCCCCAACGTTCGTCCAGGGCCTGCAGGGCATCCTTGTAAGAGGCGGGCTCGCTCTTGAACGGCAATGCGCGCGCCGTCTTGGCCAGCAGGCTGCGGTAACCGGCCAGTTCCATGTTCAGGCGTTTGGACAGGTCGCCCAGGGTCTGGTTCTTGCGCGACTCGGCCAGGTCCTGGCTCAGCGCCTTGTACACGTCCTCGCCAGGCAGGCTCTTGCCGTCCCACTGGCTGATGACGTCGACCGTGCGCGGCAGGCCACCGACCACCTCCGGGTTGCCGACGCTTTTGTACAGCAGCGCCGCGATCGGCACCAGGAACACCAGCAGAAGGAACAGCGCCAGCGGCGCGATCAGCGCTTGCGCCTTCCAGCGGTTGACCCGCTCGGCATGCTTGAGGCGCTGCTTCAGACTTTGACCTGCGCCTTCTTTGAGTGGCACTGCAATGGCCATGGCAAACTCCGCGATACGAACTGAAATTGGGGCCGCATCGCGGCCCCTTGCGCTGGTCGGTTACTTCTTCGCCGCCCAGGCGTTGAAGCGTTGCTCCAGCTGCTCGCTGTTGTCGGCCCAGAAGGCCACGTCGATCTGCACCTGGTTGGCAATGTTCTCAGGCGTGGTCGGCATGTCTTTCTTCACCTCGTCCGACAGCAGGCTCACTGCCTTGGAATTGGCCGGGCCGTAGGCGATGTTCTCGGAGTAGATCTTCTGCTGCTCAGGCTGCACGCTGAAGGCGATGAATTTCTTCGCCTGGTCGGCATCCTTGGCACCTTTCGGGATGGCCCAGGCATCGAAGTCATAGATGCCGCCATTCCACACCACCTTGAGGTTGCTTTCCTTCTGCACCGCCGCGATGCGGCCGTTATAGGCCGAGCTCATGACCACGTCACCCGAGGCCAGGTACTGAGGTGGCTGGGCACCCGCTTCCCACCACTGGATGCTTGGCTTGAGCTCGTCGAGCTTCTTGAAGGCGCGGTCCACGCCCTCTTTGGTACCCAGCACCTGGTAAACGTCCTTGGGCGCCACGCCGTCGGCCATCAGGGCGAATTCCAGGGTGTACTTGGCGCCCTTGCGCAAGCCGCGCTTGCCAGGGAATTTCTTGGTGTCCCAGAAGTCGGCCCAGCTGGTCGGTGCGGTCTTGAGCTTGTCCGCGTTGTAGGCCAATACCGTGGACCAGACGAAGAAGCCCACGCCACAAGGCTGGATGGCGCCCGGCACGTAATCGGCTTCGTTGCCGAACAGGGCGGGGTCGATCTCTTCGAACATGCCCTCGTCACAGCCGCGGGCCAGCTCTGGCGACTCCACCTCCACCAGGTTCCACGACACGCTTTTGGTATCGACCATGGCTTTGACCTTGGCCATTTCGCCGTTGTACTCGCCTGCGACGATCTTGCCATGCCCGGCCTTTTCCCACGGCTCGTAGAACGCCTTGACCTGGGCGGCCTTGTTGGCCCCGCCGAACGAGACCACGGTGAGGTCTGCGGCCATGGCCTGGCCGGCGGTGAACAGCCCCAGGGCCAGGGCGGTCAGTTTCAACTGCTTGCGCATTCTTGTTCTCTCCACAGTACAGGGTTGGTGAAGCAATCCATCAATGGGCTTCGGCAATCGGATCGAGCGCGCGGGCGTGCTCCACCTCCCAGCCCAGCGGTACCACATCGCCCACGGCCAGGGCCGGGTCGAGTTCGGCAATGGGCTGTTTCACGAAGAAATCGCCCTTGCCGCAAACTTCCAGGCGCACCCGCACGTGGTCGCCCAGGTAGATGAACTCCGCCACCCGGCCCGAGAAGCGGTTCGCGCAGCTTTCACTGTGGCCGTTCAGGCGTACCCGCTCGGGGCGGATGGACAGGGTGACCGGTTCGCCGGCCTGGCCGACATTCACTGCCAGTGCCTCGATCCGCTCGCCGCGCGGCAGCTGCACCTGGCAGCGCTTGCCGTCGCTGGCCAGCAGCGTGCCGTTGAGGCGGTTGTTCTCGCCGATGAAATTGGCGACGAAGGTGTTGCAGGGTTCCTCGTACAGCGTGCGCGGGTCGGCGATCTGCTGGATCTCACCCTGGTGGAATACCGCCACCCGATCAGACATGGTCAGCGCTTCGCCCTGATCGTGGGTCACGTACACCACGGTCACCCCCAGGCGCTGGTGAATGTGCTTGATCTCCATCTGCATGTGCTCACGCAGCTGTTTGTCCAGTGCCCCGAGCGGCTCGTCCATCAGCACCAACTGGGGCTCGAACACCAGCGCCCGGGCCAACGCCACGCGCTGTTGCTGGCCGCCAGAAAGCTGGCCGGGGTAGCGCTTGGCAAAGGCATCCAGTTGCACCATGTTCAGCACGCGCTTGACCCGTTCGCTGATATCGGTCTTGCTCAAATTGCGTACGGTCAGCGGGAAGGCCAGGTTTTCCGCAACCGTCATGTGCGGGAACAGCGCATAGTTCTGGAACACCATGCCGATATCACGCTTGTGCGGCGGTACATTGTTGATCGAGCGCCCGGCCAGGTGGATTTCCCCGGCGGTAGGGGTTTCGAACCCTGCCAGCATCATCAGGCTGGTGGTCTTGCCGGAGCCAGAAGGGCCAAGCAGGGTGAGGAATTCGCCCTTGCGGATATCCAGGTTAAGGTCTTTGACGATCAGCGACTCGCCGTCGTAGCTCTTCTGCACACCACGGAAGCTGACCAGCGTTTCGCTGGTTGCAGCGTTCGACTTCGCCTCGCTCATGCCTGCACCTTCTTGTTGGATGACTGCGTGGGCAAAGCGTAAAAGAGGCGCAAGCGCCGGAAAATCGGGGGTGCTGAGAGAATGCCATCATCCGGATGGAAGATTTGATGTAGGGATTGCCCTACAAGGATGGCGCGTTCAGAACAGCCTTGCCCCTGGGGGGCTGCCTTGTGTCGCGATGGTGCGCGCAGCGGCCCCAGAATTCCCGCTGCACCGCAGATACCGCCGGGGTCGCAATCAGACCAGCTTGTGCTCCATGGCGTACTTCACAAGCTCCGCCAGCGAGTTCACCTTCAGCTTCTGCATCAGCCGCGCCTTGTGTGTACTGATGGTCTTGCTCGACAGCGCCAGTTGCTGGGCAATGTCATTGACGTTGGCGCCCTGGGCCAGGCGCTCGAACACGGAAAACTCCCGCTCCGAGAGCAGGGTGTGCAACGGCCGCGACTCGGTCAGGCCCACTTCGAACACCATGCGGTCAGCCAACGCCGGGTCGATATAGCGCCCGCCAGCAGCCACCCGGCGAATCGCCGTCAGCAGTAGCGCCGGGTCACTGTCCTTGGTGGCATAGCCCGCCGCACCGGCCTTCAGCGCCCGCGCGGCCATTTGCGCCTCGTCATGCATCGACAGCATCAGGATCGCCGGCGCGTCGAGCAGCGCGCGAATCCGCGGGATCGCCTCCAGCCCGCTCACGCCAGGCATCGAGATATCCAGCAGCACCACTTCGCACGGCGTATGCCGCAGGGTCTCGAGCAACTGCTCGCCATTCCCGGCCTCCCCCACCACCTGCATGTCCTTGGCCAGGCTAATCAACTGCTTGATGCCTTCACGGACAATGGTGTGGTCTTCGGCCACCAGCACTCGAATCACGTTTGCTCTCCTACTCCAACGGTATGGCCACGCTCAGGCTGGTGCCCTCGCCCGGCTGACTGTCCAGCACCATGCTGCCGCCCAACATCAGTACCCGCTCGCGTACGCCGACCAGGCCAAACGAGGTGGGCCGGGTCTGCTCACGGCAAAAGCCCTGGCCATCATCACTGACTGTCAGGCGTAACTGCCCGCCCTGATGAACCAGCTCGATTTCCACGCTGTGCGCCTGGGCATGGCGCATCACATTGGTCAACGCCTCCTGCAGAATGCGGAACAGCCCGGTGGCCTTGGCGTCACTCAATGCTGGCAGATTATCCGGTACCTGCACCAGGCAGGGGATTTGCGTACGGGCTTCGAAGCGCCTGGCCTGCCACTCGATGGCCGAGGCGATGCCCGCGTCGAGGATCGGCGGGCGCAGGGCAGTGGCCACATCACGCACCAACTGGAACAACTGGGCGATCAAGCGCTTCATGCTGGCCAGGCGCTCGTTGAGCCCCGGGTCCAGCTCGGCAAACGCCAGCTCGCACATCGACACTTCCAGCTTGAGCACGGTCAGCATCTGCCCCAGCTCATCATGCACTTCGCGGGCGATGCGGGCCTTCTCTTCCTCGCGCACGCTTTCCAGGTGGGCCGACAGCTCGCGCAGCTGCTCCTGTGACTTGGCCAGCGCCAGTTCGGCCCGCTTGCCCTGGGTGATATCCCACACCACGCCGTCCCATACCACCTGACCGTTGCCCAGGTGCCGGGTACTGGCCTTGATGTCGGCCCAGCGCTGTTCACCCTGGCGGGTGAGAATACGCCCCTGCCAGGACCAGTCCTGGTCGCTGGCCAGGGCCAGGTCCTGGACCCGGTGGTAATCGGCGCGGTCATCGGGGTGTACCAGGTTGCGCAGGCCCATTTGCGGGTGCTGGATCTCGCTGGGCGCATACCCGACCAGGGCCTCGCTGCCTTCACTGATATAGGGGAACTCCAGCTCGCCCTCGGCCGGGTCCCGCTCCAGGCGGAACACCAGCCCCGGCACGTTGCCGGCAATGCCCTTCAGCCGCGCCTCGCTTTCGCGTAAAGCCGCCAAGGCCCGGTGCCGTTCGGTAACGTCGGCCAGGTACACCACCAGGTACTCCGAGTCGCGAAAGCGCAAGAAGCTCAACGACAGCTCGACCGGCAGCAAGCTGTGGTCCGCGCGCTTGCACTGCGCCTCGAACTGGCCGACACCGCCAGCCCCGGCGCGGGCGCCTTTCCACAGCTCCAGCCAGCGGTCCATGCTCAGGCTCGGTTCGAAGTCGCTCAGCGGCCGCTCCAGAAGCTCGCCGTCGGCATAACCGAGCATGCGTTCAGCGGCGTGGTTGGCGTACCGGACATGGCTGTCCCAGTTGACCCACAGAATACCCACCGTACTCTGGTCAATCGCGAACTGGCTCAGGCGCAGGGCCTCTTCACGCACCTGGCGCTCCACCAGGCTTTCCCGCGCAGCCAGCAGGCTGCGCTCCAGCTGGCGCTGTTGCCGGCGTTGCCATAGCAGGGTAGCCAGGGCGCACAGCAGCAGCAGGCCGAACAGCAGCGCCAGGTTCTGCCAGAAACCGGGCGACTCGCTCAGGCGCGGGTACTTTGGCTGCAACCAGCGCTGGTGCAGTTGCTCCAGCTCCTTGGCAGGCAGGGCCTGCAAGCCTTGTTCGAGCACATCGGCCAACACCGGCCAGTCACGCCGCGAGCCAAGCCGCAGCAACTGCGGCAGGCCAATATCGCCCACCACGGCCAGCTCACCGAACTCGCTCTCGCGTGACAGGCGGCTGAGTTGCGCCTCGTCCAGCACGGCGAAGCTGGCCTGGCCGCCCACCACCAGCTGCAAGGCCTCGCGCTCGCTGGGCACCCCCTGCAAGTTCAGGTTGCTGTAGTTACCGCGCAAGTACTCTGCCAGTTGGCTGGGCATGCGCACGGCCACGCGCTGCTCGCGGTCGAGCTTTTCCAGCTCGACCGCCATGGCCCCGGTGCGTGGCCCTACCACCAATTGCGGCACGCGCATGTACGGGTCGCTGAACAACCACAGGCGCAGGCTGGCCGGGGTCTGGGTAAGGCCGGGGGCGAAGTCGATTTCGCCGTTCTGCAGGGCATGCTCCAGGCTGGCCTGGTCACTGAAATGGCGCCAGGTCAGGTCCAGGCGCAGCACGTGTGCCAGGTTGCTGACCAATTCGACGTTGGCACCGTACAACTGCTGCAGGCGCCGGTCGAACTGAGCATAGGGCGCTTGCAACACCAGGCCCACACGCAGGCTGCGGTGCGCGTCCAACCACTGCTGCTGGGCCGGCTCGAGCGCAACAGTGGCCGGCGCCTCGGGCCGGGCAAAGGCAATCAAGGGCAGCCACAAGCAGCCGATAACCAACAGGCGACGCACTCGCTTCATCTATACGCTCGTCTTGGCAAGGCGGCCATGCAGCATGGCCGTCACGGGCAAATACTATTAGGCTGCCGGTATCATTCTGGCCTTGGGTTGACGCATGTCCACACTTTATCGCACGACGCTGGCAATGTGCTGCCTGGCTTCGCTCCTGCCACTCGGCGCCTTGGCCGCCGATGCCGAAACACCGCCGGCGGCCAATGCGGCACCGGCCGCCGAAACACCGCGCCCGCCGCTGCTCGAGCGCAGCCAAGAGGATGCCCTGGCACTCGAGCGGCTGGTACCCAAGGCCGAGCAACAGACGCTACAGGCAGGTGCCGACAGTTTCCTGGCGTTGTGGAAGCCGGCCAACGACAGTGATCCGCAAGGTGCCGTGATCATCGTGCCGGGTGCCGGCGAAAACGCCGACTGGCCAAATGCCGTTGGCCCGCTGCGGCAAAAATTCCCTGATGTCGGCTGGCACAGCCTGAGCATCAGCCTGCCTGACCTGCTCGCCGACAGCCCGCAAGCCCGGATAGAAGCCAAGCCCAAGGCCGCAACGGACCAAGCCCAGGGTGAGCGTGCACCGGTCAAGGATGTGCCAGCCGACGCCAATGCCAATGTCGCCCAGGCCACCGCCGCCGATGCCGACACCGCAGAAAGCACCGATACCGAACTGGCCAGCGAACAGAGCGACCCGGCCGATGCCGAGCGGATTTTCGCCCGCCTGGACGCTGCCGTGGCGTTCGCCCAGCAGCGCAATGCCCGCAGCATCGTGCTGATCGGCCATGGCAGCGGTGCGTACTGGGCTGCACGCTACCTGAGCGAAAAACAGCCGCCGCAGGTGCACAAGCTGGTCATGGTAGCGGCGCAGACGCCGGCGCGCGTGGAGCATGACCTGGAAAGCCTGGCGCCGACGTTGAAGGTGCCCACCGCCGACATCTACTACGCCACCCGCAGTGCTGACCGCAGCGCCGCCGCGCTGCGCTTGCAGGCCAGCAAGCGGCAGAAAGACAGCCAGTACCGGCAGTTGTCGTTGATCGCCATGCCAGGCAACCAGGCCGCCGAGCAAGAGCAGTTGTTCCGCCGCGTGCGAGGCTGGATGAACCCGCAAGGGTAAGGTTGCCCCTACAGGTAGGCCACAATATTCAGGCGTTGTGTATTACCTGTGGGAGCGGGCGTGCCCGCGAAGAATCCAGCGCGGTGGCTGGCACCGGCTACGCCGGTGTTCGCGGCGGTTCGAAATGACCGCTCCCACAAGGACCCAGCTAAATCAATAAGTTATGCATTGTTCTATGAGGGCTGGCTTGCCGGCGATGAGGCCCTCAAAGGCCCCGCCGCTTGCGGATCATGGCATAGGCCTGGTGCAACTCCCGCGTGCGCTCGGTCGCTTCACGCACCTGTGCCTCGCTGGCGCCGGTGCCTGCCAGCTTGTCCGGGTGATGCCGGCTGACCAGCCGGCGATACGCCTGCTTGACCTTGTCAGCTTCGGTGTCCGCCTCTACCGCCAGCAAGCGCAACGCCGCCGCATAGGTCATGGCCAACCCTTCCGGCCGGGCAGCCCTGCGCGGCTCGTATTCCACCGACATGGCCTGCACCTGGCGCCGGCTCAGGCCCAGCTTCTGCCCCCAGTCCAGCAGCAGCTCACGCTCCTTGTTGCCCATCTTGCCGTCGGCCCAGACCATGCGCCAACAGGCGCGCAAGGTGCCTTCGGCCGCATGCGGCTGTTCGCGAATCCGCCGCAAGTGGCCGCCAAGCCGGTCCTTGCCGGCCTTGCCACGGTTGAACGCCTTGATGGCGCGCAAGCGGGCCGGCTCCGCCAGGTCCAGCCGCGACATTTCCTGGCGCGCCTGCTGGATATGCTGCTCGGCCACCCGGCCATCGCTCTTGGCCAGGCGCCCCAGCATCACGAACAGCAACTCATCGTCAGCCAGCGCCGGACGCCCGCTCAGGCGGTCGCGCATGTCATCCCAGCCCTGCAGGCGCAAGCGGCGGTCGAGGGCCTGGCCGAGCAGCAGCCCCAACAGCGCCCCGGGGATGTTGGCCACGGCAAAGCCCGCGCCAGCGCCAATCAGTGTGCCTGGCCACCACATGTCAGGCGCGCTCGCCGATCAGCCGCTCGGCCTCGGCCAGGCGCTCGAGCGTACCGACGTCCACCCAGTGCCCGCGGTAGTGCTCGCCCGTGACCCGGCCAGCCGCCATGGCCTGACGCAACAACGGCGCCAGTTTGAAGGCACCAGCCTGGCAACCCGCGAACAGCGCCGGGTGCAGGACCGAGATACCACTGAACGTCAGCGTACCCGGCGCGTCGTCGCCATCGACCACCTGCCCGCCCGCCAGGCGGAAGTCGCCACGGCCATGGTGGCCAGGGTTATCGACCAGCACCAGGTGCGCCAGGCCTTGCAGCGGGGCCTGCAGGCGGGTGAAGTCGTAGTCGGTCCAGACATCGCCGTTCACCAGTAGGAAGGGATCGTCGCCCAGCAAAGGCAGCGCCTTGAAGATGCCGCCGCCGGTTTCCAGCGGCTCACCCTCCGGCGAGTAGCAAATGCGCAGGCCGAAGCGGCCGCCATCGCCCAGGTGCTCTTCGATCTGCTGGCCGAGCCAGGCATGGTTGATCACCACTTCGCGGACACCCGCAGCCGCCAGCGCACGCAGGTGGTACTCGATCAGCGGCTGGCCGGCGACCGGAACCAACGGTTTGGGGGTATGCAGCGTCAGCGGGCGCATGCGTTCACCCTTCCCCGCCGCCAGGATCATTGCCTTCATGCACGCGCTCCGGCTTGCAGCTCGGCAATCAGCTCACCCAGCTCCGCTAATTCGGGCCGGCGACCGATCACTTCTTCTATATAGGCGAAGAAACGCGGCACGTCCCCCAGGTAGCGCGGCTTGCCGTCGCGGTGGCAGATACGGGCAAAAATGCCAATCACCTTCAAATGGCGCTGCACGCCCATCAGGTCGCTGGCACGCTGGAACGCCTCGAACTCAGCATGAACCGGGATACCGGCCGTCAGTGCCTGCTGCCAGTAGGCACGCAACCAGCCTTCGACGCGCGCCTGTGGCCAGCTGAGGAAGGCATCCTTGAACAGGCAGGTAATGTCGTAGGTGACCGGGCCGTACACCGCATCCTGGAAGTCGAGCACGCCAGGGTTTGGGGTGCTCTGCATCAGGTTGCGCGGCATGTAGTCGCGGTGCACCAGCACTTTCGGCTGGGCCAGGGCGCTGTCGATCAACAGTTGGCTAACGCGCTGCCAGGCAGCTTTCTGGCTGTCGTTGAGGGCCAGGCCAAGCTCGCGCCCTACGTACCATTCGGGGAACAGTTCAACCTCGCGGCGCAGCAGGGCGTCGTCGTAGCTGGGCAACTGGGCGTCCATCGGCAGGCACTGGAACTTCAGCAACGCCTCGATGGCGTCGGCGAACAGGCTGTCGGCATTATCGGCATCAATGATATCCAGGTATGTCTGGTGCCCCAGGTCACCCAGCAGCAGGAACCCGCGCTCCAGGTCCTGGGCGTGGATCTGCGGCACATTCACACCGGCACCGGCCAGCAGGTGGTCGATGGCGACGAACGGTCGGCAGTTCTCCTGTGGCGGGGGCGCGTCCATGACCACGAGGCTGCGCCCAGCCCCCTGCCAGCGGAAGTAACGGCGGAAGCTGGCATCGCTGCTGGCCGCGGTCAGGCGGCCTTCGGGCACCTCGCCCCAAGCCTTGCTGCGGAAAAGTTCATCGAGCTGCTCGGCGAGCCAGACCGTCAGCTGTTGCAGGCGTACATCGTGTTCAGGCATTACAAGGGTCTCCGACGGCCCTAGCCGTCAAGCGGGTCATGCTTTATTATCCAGCATCTTTTTCAGACCATCGAGAGGCGTGCGGCCCCACACGCGGGCAGATGGCACGCAGGAAGCCCGGACTAATAAGATGGCATTGAAATCCCCCGCGTTTCGTAGAAAGTTTCCGTTGCTGGTCACCGGCGGTCTGCTGGCCCTGCAACCTCTGGCCACATCGTACGTGGTGGCAGCCGAGCAGTTTGACTGCCAAGTGTCCGCCGCCGGCGGCTGGGACTGCAAGCCCAAGACCCCAGCCAGCAACCTGCCGCCACGCCCAGTGCACGAAGGTGCCGCCGTCAGCGGCGGCACCGAAGCCGCGAGCGAAGGCGAAACTGCGGACCGGCCGGTGCTGGTCACCGAGGCCAAAGGCCGCGGCCTGAAGTCGCGCAGCGAAGACTACAGCCACCTCGACTGGGTGCCGCGTGAAAAGCTCACTGCTGCACAGCTGGCCGAAACCGGCCCGTACTGCGGTGGCGCCTACATCGAGCCAACTCGCCCAGGCATGGCCGACACCACGCCCAAGGACGAGTCGCCGACCTACATCAATGCCAAGGTGTCCAAGTACCAGCAGGAGCAGCAGATCGCTACCCTCGCCGGTGACGTGGTCATGCGCCAGGGCAGCATGCAGGCCGAAGCGGACGAGGCCAACCTGTACCAGGCCGAAAACCGTGGCGAGCTCAAAGGCAACGTCAAGATCCGTGACAACGGCTCGCTGGTAGTCGGTGACCAGGCACAGATTCAGCTCGACACGGGCGAAGCCCAGGTCGACAACGCCGAATACGTGATGCACAAGTCGCATATCCGCGGTAGCGCCCTGTACGCCAAGCGTGGCGAAAACGCCATCATCCGCCTCAAGGACGGTACGTACACCACCTGCGAACCGGGCAGCAACGCCTGGCAGCTGAAGGGCAACAACATCACCCTGAACCCGGCCACCGGCTTCGGCACCGCGACCAACGTCACTCTGCGGGTCAAGGATTTCCCGGTGTTCTACACACCGTACATCTACTTCCCGATTGACGATCGCCGCCAGTCCGGCTTCCTGCCACCTTCGTTCAGCAGCAGCAGCGACACCGGCTTCATGCTGGTCACGCCGTACTACTTCAACCTGGCGCCGAACTACGACGCCACGTTGTACCCGCGCTACATGACCAAGCGCGGCTTGCTGATGGAAGGCGAATTCCGCTACCTGACCAAGTCCAGCGAAGGCCAGTTCGGCGGCGCGTACCTGAACGACAAGAACGACGACCGCAAAGACCAGACGGACTACAAAGACCAGCGCTGGATGGTCAACTGGCAGCACAAGGGTGGCCTGGACGAACGCCTGATGACCGAGGTGGACTACACCGACATCAGCGACCCGTTCTACTTCCAGGACCTGGAGTCCGACCAGATCGGCGTGGAAAGCCGCGACGTGCTGAACCAGCAGGGCGCGCTGACCTACCGTGGCGACAGCTACACCGCGCGCCTGAACGTGCATGCCTACGAAATGGCGACCATTTCGCAGATCACGCCGTATGACCGCCTGCCGCAGCTGACCCTCAACGGTACCCTGCCATTCCAGCCAGGCGGCCTGAACCTGGGTTACGAGACCGAAGCGGTACGCTTTGAACGTGACCTGAAGAATGACTTTGTCCGCGACAAAGACGGCAACCCGGACTTCTCGGCCGGGGCAGCAGGTCGTCGCCTTGATCAGAACATCCAAGGTATCGAGCGGGCCAACGGCACCCGCTTGAATGTGGCGCCGTCCATCAGCTACCCGATGACGGCCAGCTATGGGTTCCTGACGCCCAAGCTGAAATATGCCTACACCCAGTACGACCTGGACCTCGACAGCAAAGGCAAGGCCGATGCAATCGCCCTGGAAGCTGCAAATCCAGCCGCCTACGGCAGCTACGACAGCTCCGTAAGCCGCGATGTACCGATCTTCAGCGTCGACAGCGGCCTGTACTTTGACCGCAATACCTCGCTGTTCGGCAACAACTACCGTCAAACCCTCGAACCGCGCATGTTCTACCTGTACGTCCCGTACAAGGACCAGAAGGACATCCCGCTGTTCGATACTGGCGAAACCCTGTTCAGCTACGATTCGCTGTTCCGCGACAACCGCTTCAGCGGCACCGACCGCATCGGCGACGAGAACAAGCTGTCGCTGGGTGTCACCACCCGCTGGATCGAAGACAACGGCTTCGAGCGCCAGAACTTCAGCATCGGCCAGGCCTACTACTTCAAAGACCGCAAGGTACAGTTGCCGGGTATCGACTACCGCACCCGCAAAGACTCGCAGTCCGACGTGTCGCCATACGCCCTGGTGTATAACTACTACTTCAACCGCGACTGGCGCTTCAATTCGGACTTCAACTGGGACCCGGACAGCCGCAGCACCCGCTCGGGCAGTGCGATGTTCCACTACCAGCCTGAAGACAACCCGAACAAGATCGTCAACCTCGGCTACCGCTACCGTAACGATACCATCGCCTACGACTCGACAACGGGTACCTGGAAGGTGGGCGGCGGTGACTATGGCACCCCAGGCGATCCGAACTACATCAAGGATTACTACAAGATCCAGCAGCACGATTTCTCGGTCATCTGGCCGATCGTGCCACAGTGGAGCGTGATTGCCCGCTGGCAGCATGACTACAACCGCAACCGCACCCTGGAAGCCATGGGTGGTTTCGAATACGACAACTGCTGCTGGAAGCTGCGCCTGGTCAACCGGTACTGGATCGACTACGACGATTTCAGCCAGGCCCTTCCGCAGAACGAAAAAGGCGACCACGGTGTCTTCCTTCAGATCGTCCTGAAAGGCCTCGGTGGTGTAGTTGGCAACAAGGTCGAATCTTTCCTCGACCAAGGCATTCAAGGTTACCGTGAACGTGAAGACCAAGCTTATTGATCGACTGCGCCCAGTGCTGCTGGGCGTCGCTTTGCTGAGTGGCGCGGTGCATGCCGCGGTACAGCCGCTTGATCGCGTGGTGGCCATCGTCGACAACGACGTGGTCATGCAAAGCCAGCTGGACCAGCGCGTGCATGAGGTTCAGCAAACCATCGCCAAGCGCGGCGGCAGCGTGCCGCCCGCCGGCGCCCTGGAACAGCAGGTACTGGAACGCCTGATCGTCGAAAACCTGCAACTGCAGATTGGCGAACGCTCCGGCATTCGCATCACCGACGAAGAACTGAACCAGGCCATCGGCACCATTGCCCAGCGCAACGGCATGTCGCTGGACCAGTTCCGCGCAGCGTTGGCCCATGACGGCCTGTCGTTCGACGACGCCCGCGACCAGGTCAAGCGCGAGATGATCATCAGCCGCGTGCGCCAACGCCGCGTGGCCGAGCGCATCCAGGTGTCGGAGCAGGAAGTGAAGAACTTCCTCAACTCCGACATGGGCAAGATGCAGATGTCGGAAGAGTACCGCCTGGCCAACATCCTGATCCCCACCCCGGAAGCCGCCAACTCGGCAGACATCCAGAAGGCTGCACGCCAGGTGGGCGAGGTGTACCAGCAGCTCAAGCAAGGCGCGGACTTCGGCCAACTGGCCATCGCCCGTTCCGCCAGCGAAAACGCCCTGGAAGGCGGCGAGATGGGTTGGCGTAAAGCGGCCCAGCTGCCACCAGACTTCGCCAAGATGCTCAGCAGTATGCCGGTGGGTGAAATCACCCAGCCGATCCGCATCCCCAACGGCTTCATCATCCTCAAGCTGGAAGAGAAGCGTGGCGGCAGCGAGAACGTGCTGCGCGACGAAGTGCACGTGCGCCACATCCTGATCAAGCCAAGCGAGATCCGCAGCGACGCGGCCACCGAGCAGCTGGCCGAGCGCCTGTACGAACGCATCAAGAACGGCGAAGACTTCGCCGAACTGGCGAAAAGCTACTCGGAAGACCCGGGCTCAGCGCTCAACGGCGGTGACCTCAACTGGGTCGACCCGAACAGCCTGGTGCCGGAGTTCCGCGAGCAGATGGCCAACGCCCAGCAAGGCGTCGTGACCAAGCCTTTCAAAACCCAGTATGGCTGGCACGTGCTGGAAGTACTGGGCCGTCGGGCCACCGACAGCACCGAGCAGGCGCGTGAGCAACAGGCCCTGAACGTGCTGCGTAATCGCAAATACGACGAAGAGCTGCAAACCTGGCTGCGCCAGATTCGCGACGAAGCCTACGTTGAAATCAAGCTGCCTGGCGCCGACCAGGCCGCCCAGTGAAGCCCCTGCGCTTCGCCGTCACCCCCGGCGAGCCGGCCGGCATAGGTCCTGACCTGTGCCTGCTGCTCGCCGCAGACGCCCAGCCCCACCCCCTGATTGCCATCACCAGCCGTGACCTGCTCGCCGAGCGGGCCACCCAGCTGGGGCTGGCTGTCGACCTGTTGCCGGTTGCCCCGGGCCACTGGCCCGAGCAGCCAGCGCCAGCGGGCAGCCTGTATGTCTGGGATACACCGCTGGCGGCCCCGGTAACACCGGGCCAGCTCGACACGGCCAACGCCGCGTTCGTGCTGCAAACCCTGACCCGTGCTGGCCAGGGCTGCCTGGACGGGCACTTCGCCGGGATGATCACCGCCCCCGTGCACAAGGGGGTGATCAACGAGAGCGGCATCGCCTTTTCCGGGCACACCGAATTCCTCGCCGAACTGACCCAAACCGCACAAGTGGTGATGATGCTGGCTACCCGCGGCCTGCGCGTGGCCCTGGTTACCACCCACCTGCCGCTGCGGGACATCGCCGACGCCATCACTGCCGAGCGGGTCGAGCGGGTTACCCGCATCCTGCATGCAGACATGCGCGACAAGTTCGGCATCACCGCCCCACGCATCCTGGTGTGCGGCCTCAACCCGCATGCCGGTGAAGGCGGCCACCTGGGCCGCGAAGAAATCGACATCATCGAGCCGACCCTGGCCCGCCTGCGCGCCGAAGGCATGGACCTGCGCGGGCCGCTGCCGGCCGATACCCTGTTTACCCCCAAATATCTGGAGCACTGCGACGCGGTGCTGGCGATGTACCACGACCAAGGCCTGCCCGTACTCAAGTACAAGGGTTTTGGTGCGGCCGTGAACGTGACCTTGGGCCTGCCGATCATCCGTACCTCGGTTGACCACGGCACCGCCCTGGACCTGGCCGGCAGCGGCAAGGTCGACACCGGCAGCCTGCGCGTCGCGCTGGAAACCGCCTACCAGATGGCCGAGAACCGACCATGAACGAGCAATACCAACACCGGGCGCGCAAGCGCTTCGGCCAGAACTTCCTGCACGACGCCGGCATCATCGACCGTATCCTGCGCGCTATCCACGCCAAGCCTGGCGAACACCTGCTGGAAATCGGCCCGGGCCAGGGCGCCCTGACCGAGGGCCTGCTGGGCAGCGGCGCGCAACTGGACGTGGTCGAGCTGGACAAGGACCTGGTGCCGATCCTGCAGCACAAGTTCGCTGACCGCAGCAATTTCCGCCTGCACCAGGGCGACGCCCTGAAGTTCGACTTCAACCAGCTGGGCGTCCCGCCGCGCAGCCTCAAGGTGGTGGGTAACCTGCCCTATAACATCTCCACGCCGCTGATCTTCCACCTGCTCAGCCATGCCGGGCTGATCCGCGACATGCACTTCATGCTGCAGAAGGAAGTGGTCGAGCGCATGGCCGCCGGCCCTGGCGGTGGTGATTGGGGGCGGTTGTCGATCATGGTGCAGTACCACTGCCGCGTGGAACACCTGTTCAACGTTGGCCCTGGGGCGTTCAACCCGCCACCGAAAGTGGATTCGGCCATCGTGCGGCTGGTGCCGCACGAAGTGCTGCCTCACCCGGCCAAAGATGCACAACTGCTGGAGCGGGTGGTGCGTGACGCGTTCAACCAGCGCCGCAAGACACTGCGCAACACCATGAAGGGCCTGCTCGACAGCGCGGCCATCGAAGCTGCCGGCGTGGATGGCAGCCTGCGCCCGGAGCAACTGGACCTGGCCGCCTTCGTGCGCCTGGCCGATCAGTTGGCCGATCAGCCCAGAGCCTGATCCGACCTGATCCGGCCTCTTCGCGGGCATGCCCGCTCCCACAGGTACATCACCCCTTCCAAATGGGGTGGAATTCTGTGAGAGCGGGCGTGCCCGCGAAGAGGCCAGCCCAGACAACACAAAACCCCCAGCCCTTCCACCGCTGGCCCTCCCCCCCGCCAATGGCCTAGACTGCATTATTGCGTCAGTTCGCCCAAGGCCCTTGCATGTCCGACCCCCGCTATCAAATCGACGTCAGCGTCGTGACCCGCTACCTCAAAGAGCAATCCGACCCAGAAAACAGTCGTTTCGCTTTCGCCTACACCATCACTGTGCAGAACAACGGCTCGCTGAAAGCCAAACTGCTGTCGCGCCACTGGCTGATCACCAACGGTGACGGCAAGGTCGAAGAAGTGCGCGGCGCCGGGGTGGTCGGCCAGCAGCCCAATATCGAGCCGGGCCAGAGCCACACCTACAGCAGCGGGGCTGTCATCAGCACCCGCGTAGGCACCATGCAGGGCAGCTACCAGATGTTTGCCGAAGACGGTAAACGTTTCGATGCCGAGATCGCCCCGTTTCGCCTGGCGGTGCCCGGGGCCCTGCACTGATGGCCACTTACGCCGTCGGCGACCTGCAGGGCTGCCTGCAGCCACTCAAATGCCTGCTCGAACGCGTACGCTTCGATCCCGCCGTGGACCGCCTATGGCTGGTGGGCGACCTGGTCAACCGCGGCCCCGAGTCACTGCAAACGCTGCGCTTCCTGTACTCCATGCGCCAGTCCCTGGTCTGCGTGCTGGGCAACCACGACCTGCACCTGCTGGCCGCCTGGCACAACGTCGAGCGCCTGAAGAAAAGCGACACCTTGCGCGAGATCATCGAAGCGCCAGATGCGGACAAGTTGTTCGACTGGCTGCGCCAGCAAAAGCTGCTGCACTACGATGAGGCGCGGGGCGTTGCCATGGTTCATGCCGGCATCCCGCCGCAGTGGACGCTCGGGCAAGCCCTGAAGCTGGCAGACGAGGTGGAACAGGTGCTGCGCGATGACACTCGCCTGAAGTTGTACTTGGATGGCATGTACGGCAACGAGCCGAACAAGTGGAGCAAGAACCTCACCGGTATCGAGCGCCTGCGGGTCATCACCAACTACTTCACGCGCATGCGCTTCTGCACCGCAGAAGGCAAACTCGACCTGAAAAGCAAGGAAGGCCTGGGCACCGCGCCCAAAGGCTACAAACCCTGGTTTGCCCACAAGGACCGCCGCTCGCGGCACGTGAAGATCATCTTCGGCCACTGGGCCGCCCTTGAAGGGCGCGTCGACCAGCCTGACGTCATCGCCCTGGACACCGGCTGCGTGTGGGGCGGCGCCATGACCCTGTACAACCTCGACAGCGGCCAATACCACCGCTGCGACTGCGCCGCCGACGGCACCCTGCGCCAGCCGGCACAACCCACTACACTCAATGACCACACCTGAAGGAAGTAGTACCCATGAGCGAATTCAAGCGCATCCCTCCCGAGCAGGCCTTGGAGCTTCGCAAGCAAGAAGGTGCGGTCGTGGTCGATATCCGTGACTCGCAAGCCTTTGCTGCCGGCCACATTACCGGCGCCCGGCATCTGGATAACCATTCGGTCGCCGAGTTCATCCGCAATGCCGACCTCGACGCCCCCACCCTGGTGGTCTGCTACCACGGCAACTCCAGCCAGAGCGCTGCCGCCTACCTGGTAGGCCAGGGCTTCTCCGACGTGTACAGCGTCGACGGTGGTTTTGAACTGTGGCGTACCACCTACCCGGCCGAGACAGCCCAAGGCGCTGCCGAATAAATATTTTCATTTTTACTGCAGCCCGCGCCCTGCGCGGGCTTGCGGCTTACCTGACGAACGGTCGTTCGTAACTTCTGCGCTCCTCGCCCCTTGACCTTGCAGATAACCAACTACGCTTAAGCTCAGGCCATCCAAAAAAGGGGAGAGCCGGTACACCGGCGTGCGGGTCATCGGTAGCGTAACAGGGTGTTCTGGGGGGTATAGAGCAACTGGCGAACCCGGTTGCTTGCCAGCATCAGCTGACTGATCCGGCGTCGTCTCCACGTATCGAGCGAGGTGACGTCATGAGTATTTTTAGCCACTTCCAACAACGTTTCGAGTCAACGCGCCAGGAAGAACTCTCGCTGCAGGAGTACCTCGAGCTGTGCAAAGAGGATCGCAGTGCCTACGCATCGGCGGCCGAACGGCTGTTGCTGGCCATCGGTGAGCCAGAGCTGATCGACACCTCTACCAACTCCAGGCTGTCGCGCATTTTTTCCAACAAGGTGATCCGCCGCTATCCAGCCTTTGCCGACTTCCATGGCATGGAAGAGTGCATCGACCAGATCGTGTCCTACTTCCGCCACGCCGCCCAAGGCCTGGAGGAAAAGAAACAGATCCTCTACCTGCTGGGCCCGGTAGGTGGCGGTAAATCGTCGCTGGCGGAAAAACTCAAGCAGCTGATGGAGCGCGTACCGTTCTACGCCATCAAGGGCTCACCGGTGTTCGAATCGCCATTGGGCCTGTTCAACGCCACCGAAGACGGGGCCATTCTCGAGGAAGAGTTCGGCATCCCGCGGCGCTACCTCAACACCATCATGTCGCCCTGGGCAACCAAGCGGCTGCAGGAGTTCGGCGGCGATATTTCCAAATTCAAAGTGGTCAAGCTCTACCCTTCCATCCTCAACCAGATCGCCATCGCCAAGACCGAACCGGGCGATGAAAACAACCAGGACATCTCTGCCCTGGTCGGCAAGGTCGACATTCGCAAGCTCGAGGAATACCCACAGAACGACGCCGACGCCTACAGCTACTCGGGTGCACTGTGCCGGGCCAACCAGGGCCTGATGGAATTCGTGGAAATGTTCAAGGCGCCGATCAAGGTCCTGCACCCCTTGCTCACCGCCACCCAGGAAGGTAACTACAACAGTACCGAAGGCCTCGGGGCCATCCCGTACACCGGCATCCTGCTGGCCCACTCCAACGAATCGGAGTGGCACACCTTCCGTAACAACAAGAACAACGAAGCGTTCATCGACCGGATCTACATCGTCAAAGTGCCGTACTGCCTGCGCGTCAGCGACGAAATCAGGATCTACGACAAGTTGCTGGTCAACAGTTCGCTGTCCAAGGCCCATTGCGCACCGGACACGCTGAAAATGCTGGCGCAATTCACGGTGCTGTCGCGGCTCAAAGAGCCTGAAAACTCCAATATCTATTCGAAAATGCGCGTGTACGACGGTGAAAACCTCAAGGACACCGATCCGAAGGCCAAGTCGATTCAGGAATACCGCGACTCGGCCGGCGTCGACGAGGGCATGAATGGCCTGTCGACCCGCTTCGCGTTCAAGATCCTGTCCAAGGTGTTCAACTTCGACCCACACGAAATTGCCGCCAACCCCGTGCACCTGTTGTATGTGCTGGAGCAGCAGATCGAACAGGAACAGTTCCCTGCAGAAGTGCGCGAACGCTACCTGCGCTACCTGAAGGAGTACCTGGCACCGCGCTACATCGAGTTCATCGGCAAGGAAATCCAGACAGCGTACCTGGAGTCCTACAGCGAATACGGCCAGAACATCTTCGACCGCTATGTGCTGTACGCCGACTTCTGGATCCAGGACCAGGAATACCGCGACCCGGAAACCGGCGAGATCCTCAACCGCATCGCGCTCAACGAAGAGCTGGAGAAAATCGAGAAGCCGGCCGGCATCAGCAACCCGAAAGACTTCCGCAACGAGATCGTCAACTTCGTGCTGCGCGCACGCGCCAACAACAATGGCAAGAACCCAAGCTGGCTGAGCTACGAAAAACTGCGGGTGGTGATCGAGAAGAAAATGTTCTCCAACACCGAAGACCTGCTGCCGGTCATCAGCTTCAATGCCAAAGCCAGCAAAGAGGACCAGAAGAAACACAACGACTTCGTCACCCGAATGGTGGAGCGTGGTTATACCGACAAGCAGGTGCGCCTGCTGTCGGAGTGGTACCTGCGGGTCAGGAAATCGCAATAAAGCGGCAAGCCGCCTAGTGCCAAGCTACAAGCTGCAAGCCACAAGCTGGCTGGCGCCGGCGCATGCCAGGCGCCTGCATCTGCGGCAGCGATGGCTGCTTTTACTTGCAGCTTGAAGCTTACCGCTTGGCGTCCAGGGCTTGTGGCTTGCAGCTGCTCCAGCTACCGGAGGGACCATGAGCTACGTTATAGACCGCCGCCTGAACGGCAAGAACAAGAGCACGGTCAACCGCCAGCGCTTCCTGCGGCGGTACCGCGAACACATCAAGAAGGCCGTCGAAGAAGCGGTAAGCCGCCGCTCCATCATGGACATGGAACACGGCGAGCAGATCAGCATTCCCGGGCGTGATATCGACGAACCGGTGCTGCACCATGGCCGCGGGGGCAAACAGACCATCGTGCACCCCGGCAACAAGGAGTTCACTGCCGGTGAACACATACCCAGGCCGCAAGGCGGCGGCGGGGGTGGCGGCGGCCGTGGCAAGGCCGGCAACTCCGGCGAAGGCATGGACGAATTCGTCTTTCAGATCACCCAGGAAGAGTTCCTCGAATTCATGTTCGAAGACCTCGAATTGCCCAACCTGGTCAAACGCCACCTGACCGGTGCCGACACCTTCAAAACTGTGCGCGCCGGTATCGCCAACGAAGGCAACCCGTCGCGCATCAACATCGTGCGCACCCTGCGCTCGGCCCACGCCCGGCGTATCGCCCTGACCGGCAGCAGCCGTGCCCTGCTGCGCGAAGCACAAAAAGAGCTGGCGCGCCTGCGCGTAGAGGAACCGGACAATTTCACCGATATCCAGGAAATCGAACAGGAAATCGAGCGCCTCAAGGCACGCATCAACCGCCTGCCGTTTCTCGACACCTTCGACCTCAAGTACAACCTGCTGGTCAAGCAACCCAACCCCAGTTCAAAGGCGGTGATGTTCTGCCTGATGGACGTGTCCGGTTCGATGACCCAGGCGACCAAAGACATCGCCAAGCGCTTCTTCATCCTGCTGTATCTGTTCCTCAAGCGTAATTACGACCGCATCGAAGTCGTGTTCATTCGCCACCACACCAGTGCCCGCGAAGTGGACGGGGAAGAATTTTTCTACTCGCGGGAAACCGGGGGCACCATCGTTTCCAGCGCACTCAAGCTAATGCAGGAGATCATGGCTGAACGCTACCCGGCCAGTGACTGGAACATCTATGCTGCCCAGGCGTCCGACGGCGACAACTGGAACGACGACTCGCCAATCTGCCGCGATATCCTGGCCAAGCAGATCATGCCGCACGTGCAGTACTACACTTACGTCGAAATCACCCCCCGTGAGCACCAGGCGCTGTGGTACGAATACGAACGCATCGGCGAAGCCTTCCCCGACACGTTTGCCCAACAGCAGCTGGTATCGGCCGGCGACATCTACCCGGTCTTCCGTGAACTCTTCCAGCGCAGGTTAGCCACATGACCGCCAGAGCACAGAGACGCCAACCCATTTCCACCGGGTCCGAATGGACGTTCGAACTGATCCAGACCTACGACCGGGAAATCAGCCGCCTGGCCGAGCGCTACGCCCTGGACACCTACCCCAACCAGATCGAGGTGATCACGGCCGAGCAGATGATGGACGCCTACGCTTCCGTCGGCATGCCGCTGGGCTATCACCACTGGTCCTACGGCAAGCAGTTCCTCAGCACGGAAAAGTCCTATAGCCGTGGCCAGATGGGCCTGGCCTACGAGATCGTGATCAACTCCGACCCCTGCATCGCTTACCTGATGGAAGAGAACACCATGTGCATGCAGGCACTGGTGATCGCCCATGCCTGCTATGGGCATAACAGCTTCTTCAAAGGCAACTACCTGTTCCGCACCTGGACGGATGCCAGCTCGATCATCGACTACCTGGTGTTCGCCAAGCAGTACATCGCGCAGTGCGAGGAACGCCACGGCATTGACGCCGTGGAAGACCTGATCGACTCCTGCCATGCCCTGATGAACTACGGCGTAGACCGCTACAAGCGGCCCTACCCTATTTCTGCCGAAGAGGAGCGGCGCCGGCAACAGGAGCGCGAGGAACACTTGCAGCGGCAGATCAACGACCTGTGGCGGACCATCCCGAAAAGCGCCGACAAGGGCAATGACCGCGATGAAGGGCGCTTCCCCGCCGAGCCGCAGGAAAACATCCTGTACTTCATCGAAAAGAACGCCCCGCTGCTGGAACCCTGGCAACGGGAAGTGGTGCGCATCGTGCGCAAGATAGCCCAGTATTTCTACCCGCAGCGCCAGACCCAGGTGATGAACGAAGGCTGGGCAACCTTCTGGCACTACACCCTGATGAACGACTTGTACGACGAGGGGCTGATAACCGAAGGCTTCATGATGGAGTTTCTGCAGTCGCATACCAGTGTGGTGTTCCAGCCTGGTTTCGACAGCCCGTACTACAGCGGCATCAACCCTTACGCGCTGGGCTTTGCGATGTACACCGACATCCGCCGCATGTGCGAGAACCCAACCGAAGAGGATCGCCACTGGTTCCCCGACATTGCCGGCAGTGATTGGCTTTCTACCATCAAGTTCGCCATGAGCAGCTTCAAGGACGAGAGTTTCATCCTGCAATACCTGTCGCCCAAGGTCATGCGCGACCTCAAGCTGTTCAGCATTCTCGATGATGACCAACGGGACGATCTGCTGGTACCGGCCATTCACGACGAGTCGGGTTACCGGCTCATTCGCGAGCAGCTGGCAGCCCAGTACAACCTGGGCAACCGTGAGCCGAACGTGCAGATCTGGAGTGTCGACCGCCGTGGGGACCGCTCCCTCACCCTGCGTCACCAGCAGCACAACCGCAAACCGCTCGGCGACTCGACCGACGAAGTCCTCAAGCACCTGCATCGGCTGTGGGGCTTCGATATCCACCTGGAGACCGTGCAAGGCGAGCAGGTGGTCAAGACCCACCACATGCCGCCACGTGGCGAGCACGGCGACGGCGGCGAATACGGCCGCATGGACCTGGCGGTGATTCACCATCTCTGAAGCCACGCCATGACTGCCGGCGGGTTATGCTGTCGGCAGTTATGGAGAGTTGCTCATGCACATTTACAAGGTTGGCGGTGCCGTACGTGACCGCCTGCTCGGCCGACCGGTCAGCGATATCGACTGGCTGGTGGTAGGTGCCAGCGTCGAGGAAATGCTGGCCAAGGGTTACCGCCCGGTTGGCGCCGACTTCCCGGTATTCCTGCACCCGAAAACCGGCGAGGAATACGCCTTGGCCCGTACCGAACGCAAAAGCGGGCGCGGCTACGGTGGCTTCACCTTCCATGCCAGCCCCGACGTAACCCTGGAAGAAGACCTGATCCGCCGCGACCTGACCATCAATGCCATGGCCGAGGATGAGGCCGGGCAGGTTCATGACCCTTACCAGGGCGCGCGGGATCTGGACCAACGCCTGTTACGCCACGTTTCCCCAGCGTTCGCTGAGGACCCGCTGCGTGTGCTGCGGGTGGCGCGCTTTGCTGCGCGCTATGCACCCTTGGGCTTTCGGGTGGCCGATGAAACCCTGGAGCTGATGCGCCAGATCAGTGCCTCGGGCGAATTGCAGGCCTTGACTGCAGAGCGCAGCTGGAAGGAGATCGAGCGCGCGCTGATGGAGGCGCAGCCGCAGGTGTTCTTCCAGGTCCTGCATGCGTGCGCCGCCCTCCGGGAACTGTTGCCTGAGCTTGATAGCGCCCCCCAAGCCCTGGCTGCGCTGGAACAAGCAGCTGCGCATCACCAGCCCCTGCACGTGCGCTGGGCCTGCCTGTTGCACCAGTTGCCCCCCGCCTCGATCAAGACCGTCAACCAGCGCCTCAAGGCGCCGCGGGAATGCCAGGAGCTGGCCCTGCTGACGGGTGAGTGCCTGGTGCAGGCTGATCAGGCGCTGCAGCTGCCTGCCATGTCACTGCTGGCGCTGTTGCAGAAGTTCGATGTGTACCGGCGCCCGCAGCGGTTTGAGGATTTCCTGGCTGCCTGCGAGATGGTGGCACTGGGGAATTGCAAAGCGGGTTATCCACAGGGCGAGTACTTGCGTGGCGCTGCGGCAGCGGCGCGGGCGGTGGATGTGAAGCCGCTTGTGCAGGCTGGGCTGACTGGCCAGGCACTGGGCGAAGCGCTCAAAGCGCAGCGGCTGAAAGCGCTTGAGGCTTACCGGCACTGCTAGTGCTACCGGCCCTTTCGCGGCTAAAGCCGCTCCCATAGGTAGCGCGCCAACGTGAAGGCAACACAGCCCCTGTGGGAGCGGGCAAGCCCGCGAAGCAGGCGCCGCGGTTTCTGGCACCGGCTGCGCCGGTGTTCGCGGGCATGCCCGCTCCCACAGGGGCCTGCGCTGGCTTGGAGTTGCCGCCGTACTTGCAGGAGCAACTGTCTTCCTCAAAATTTGAAAAGCCTGCGCGATTCACCTGTGGGAGCGGGCAAGCCCGCGAAAAGGCCGGAACAGGCTTACGCCGGCGTCAACTGCAACCCACGCCACTCAAAGGCAACCGGTGCCAGCACTTGGTCGATCTGCGCGTCCTGCCACAACTGCCCCATGGTCTTGCCTGCCCCCGGATGCACCAGTTCCGGCGCCAGCAGCGACAGCGGCCATAACACGAAGGCGTTCTTCAAGATCTCTGCCCGGGGCAGTACCAGCCCATCGAAGTTGCCATGCAGGTCGTCATACATCAGCACGTCGATATCCAGCGGCAACCCTTTGCGGTCAGGCGCATAACGGCCATTGTCGGCCTCGATGAACTTCAGCCGGCGGTCCAGTTCGATCAACGGCAGCGCGGTTTGCCCGCTGACCACGAAATTGATGAATGGCCCGCTCTTGATCCCCACCGCCTGGCTTTCGAAAGCCGGAGAGCAGCGCATGTCGGTGAGAATCGCGGCCAACGCATCAAGCCCGGCACACAAATGCGCCTCACGGTCGACATTGCTGCCAAGGCCCAGGTAAACCGTGCTCAGAGACATCCGCGCTCGATCTCCACGCCAACACCGCCACGGGCCGCCGGCACCGCGCCAGGCTTGGTCAGCTTCAACCGCACCCACGGGATGTGGAACTCTTCCATCAAGGCAGCCACCAGGCGCTCGGCAAAAGTTTCCACCAGCTCGAAACGGGCCTGCTCGGCGAATGCCTGGATACGCGCCGAAACGCTGGCGTAGTCCAGGGCCAGGTTCAGGTCGTCGCCGGCCGCCGCGGGGCGGTTGTCCCAGGCAAAGCTCAAGTCCAGGCGCAAGCACTGGCGAATATCCCGCTCCCAGTCATAGGCACCGATAACGGTATCGACTTCCAGGCCTTCGATGAACACTCTGTCCAAGCACTTCTCTCCACAGCACGACAAGGGCGACTGGCGCCGTTAGAATCAGGGCGTCCTCGCCCGGAATAGTTAGCATGTTTTGGTTACTGGCGTTGCTCGCCTACCTGCTCGGCTCGCTGTCCTTCGCCATTGTTCTCAGCCGCCTCTCAGGCAGCCCGGACCCGCGTTCCAGTGGTTCAGGCAATGCCGGCGCTACCAACATGCTACGCCTGGCAGGCCGTAAAATGGCGATCCTGACCCTGCTTGGCGACCTGTGCAAGGGCCTGCTGCCAGTATTGCTCGCCCGCCTCGCCGGGCTGGACCTGCAAGAACAGGCCTGGGTAGGCGTGTATGCAGTGCTGGGCCACCTGTTTCCAGTGTACTTCCGCTTCCAGGGTGGCAAGGGCGTGGCGACGGCGGCCGGCATGCTCATGGGCCTGTATTTCCCCGCCGCGCTGCTGGCGGTTGGCGCCTGGCTGCTGATTTTCTACCTCACCCGTACCAGCTCGCTGGCCGCGCTGATCGCCACCCCGCTGACCTTGCCATTGCTGGCCTGGCGCGAGCCGGAAGCCCTGCTGCCGATCACCGTGCTCACCGCCTTGATCGTCTGGAGCCACCGCAGCAACCTGCGCGATCTGTTTGCCGGGCGCGAGCGCCACTTCTGAACCTTGCCGCCCACCATTACAGCGGTGGCAATTGCTCCATCGGCCAGCGTGCCTGCACGCTGATCCCCAGCCCCTGCTGCTGCCCGGCCAGCAGCCGCTGGCAGCCGGCATAGGCGATCATCGCGCCGTTGTCGGTGCAGAACTGCGGCCGCGCGTAATACACGTTGCCCTTCATGCCGGCCAGCATCTCTTCCAGCGAGGCGCGCAAGGCCTTGTTGGCACTTACGCCACCGGCGATGACCAGGCGCTTGAGGCCCGTCTGCTTGAGGGCCCGCTTGCACTTGATGGTCAAAGTCTCTACCACGGCCTGCTGGAATGCCAGCGACACGTCGCAACGGGTTTGCTCGCCGTCGTCGCCAGCATTCTTGCACTGCTGCCAGGTGTTCAGGGCGAACGTCTTCAGGCCACTGAAGCTGAATTCCAGGCCAGGGCGATCGGTCATCGGCCTGGGGAACACAAAGCGCCCAGGCACGCCCTGCTCGGCCAGGCGCGCGATTTCCGGGCCACCCGGGTAATTCAGGCCAATCAGCTTGGCGGTCTTGTCGAAGGCTTCGCCAGCGGCATCGTCCAGGCTCTCGCCCAGCAGCTCGTATTGGCCGATGCCATCCACCCGAACCAGCTGGGTATGGCCGCCGGACACCAACAAAGCGACGAACGGAAACTCGGGCGGGTTTTCCTCCAGCATGGGCGCCAGCAGGTGGCCTTCCATGTGGTGTACGCCAATTGCCGGAATGTCCCAGGCAAATGCCAGGGCCTGGGCGCACGACGCTCCCACCAGCAAGGCCCCGACCAGGCCAGGGCCGGCGGTATAGGCGATGGCGTCGATTTCGGTGGCGACACAGCCCGCCTCGTCCAGCACCTGGCGGATGAGGGGCAGCATGCGCTTGACGTGGTCACGCGAGGCAAGCTCGGGCACCACACCGCCAAACACGCGGTGCAGGTCGATCTGGCTGAACAGCGCGTCGGCCAACAAACCGCGTTCGCTGTCGTATAATGCGACGCCAGTTTCGTCGCAGGATGTTTCCAATCCCAGTACTAGCATGGGCTCGTCCCTTGTGGGGGCTGAATTCGAAGCCGCGCATGATAGTCCCCGTGCCGAGTGCCGACCAGCGGTTTTCGATCAGAGGCTTTGCATTCCGGCTTGCTAAGGGTTAACATCCGCAACCCTTGAAAACCGACGTTCTCCAGCACACCTTTGTTTTGCCAGGAGCACGTCTACCCCGGTAATGAATTAAGGTAGCCCTGGATGCCAGCCGTCAAAGTTAAAGAGAACGAACCCTTCGACGTAGCTCTGCGTCGTTTCAAGCGCTCCTGCGAAAAAGCCGGTGTACTGGCTGAAGTTCGTAGCCGCGAGTTTTACGAGAAGCCGACCGCAGAGCGTAAGCGCAAAGCAGCTGCTGCTGTTAAGCGTCACGCCAAGAAAGTTCAGCGCGAACAGCGCCGCGCCGTTCGTCTGTACTAATACAGGCGTTCAACGCAAAGCTTCTGCCCTGCCCGGCTAACGCCGGGCGATGGCAGTGGTCGTTTTACACTTGGGCAGCCAGCCCAAGGCCCCGCACAAGCTTCACGCGAACTGCATACGGGCAACCTGCCTGAAACGTCAGAGCTGGTCTTCGCTGTTCCATGACCAGACGTGCACGTCAGACTGACGGGCCCCTAGTGGCCGGCGGCGAGCACACATTTCCTCGCACCATATCAAGCGGCACCCGCCCCATTCGGCGCGCGAGCGATTAGACTTGCCAGTTGCCAGATGACGAGACTGCCATGGCCGGGCTGATTCCCCAGAGCTTCATTGACGACCTGATCAACCGCCTCGACATCGTCGATGTGGTGAGTTCGCGCGTCCAGCTGAAAAAAACCGGCAAGAACTACTCCGCCTGCTGCCCGTTCCACAAGGAAAAAACCCCTTCCTTTACGGTCAGCCCCGACAAGCAGTTCTACTACTGCTTCGGCTGCGGCGCCGGTGGCAACGCCCTGGGCTTTGTCATGGACCACGACAACCTGGATTTCCCCCAGGCCGTCGAGGAGCTGGCCCGCGCCGCCGGCATGGAAGTACCCCGCGAACAAGGGCGCCGTGACAACAAGCCACGCCAGCCCACCGATTCGCCGCTATACCCGCTGCTGGATGCAGCCTCCGAGTTCTACCGCCAGGCGTTGCGCAGCCACCCGACCCGCAAGGCAGCGGTGGACTACCTCAAAGGCCGCGGCCTGTCCGGGGAAATTGCCCGCGACTTCTGCCTGGGCTTCGCTCCGCCCGGCTGGGACAACCTGCTCAAGCACCTAGGGGCCGATACCCTGCAGCAGAAGGTGATGATCGATGCCGGCCTGCTGATCGAGAACGCCGAAAGCGGCAAGCGCTACGATCGCTTCCGCGACCGGGTAATGTTCCCCATCCGTGACAGCCGCGGGCGCATCATCGCCTTTGGTGGCCGGGTGCTCGGCGACGACAAACCCAAGTACCTGAACTCCCCGGAAACCCCGGTATTCCACAAGGGCCAGGAACTATACGGGTTGTACGAGGCGCGCAAGCACAACCGCAACCTCGACGAAATCATCGTTGTCGAGGGCTACATGGATGTCATCGCCCTCGCCCAGCAAGGCTTGCGCAATGCCGTGGCCACCCTTGGCACGGCCACCAGCGAAGAACACCTCAAGCGCCTGTTCCGCGTGGTGCCCAGCGTGCTGTTCTGCTTCGACGGCGACCAGGCCGGGCGCAAAGCGGCATGGCGCGCGCTGGAATCGGCGCTGCCCAACCTGCAGGACGGCCGTCGGGCGCGCTTCCTGTTCCTGCCTGAAGGCGAAGACCCAGACAGCCTGGTACGCGCCGAAGGCACCGACGCCTTCATGGCCCGCATCAACCAGCACGCCCAGCCGCTGGCCGACTACTTCTTCGAGCAACTGGGCGTCGAAGCCGACCCGCGCTCGCTGGAAGGCAAGGCCCACATGGCGACCCTGGCCGCACCGTTGATCGAAAAGATTCCCGGCGCCAACCTGCGCCAGCTGATGCGCAACCGCCTGAAAGAAATCACCGGCCTCGACCCTCAACAGGTCGAGCAACTGGCCCAGCAGGCACCCGCGCCCAGCAGCATGCCGGACTACGACCCTGGCTACGATTACGACGCCATGGCCAGCTATACCCCCGACTATGGTGACATGCCGCAGTTCGAGCCGGCGCCGTTCCAGCAGGAGCAGGCCTGGAAGCCCAACAAGGGCGGCGGCAAGAAGCCGTGGGGCGACAAACCATGGGACAAGAACCGCAAGGGCGGGAAAAACTGGCAGCGCGATGAAGCGCCGCCACGGGTGCCGGCGCCGGTCGAACCACCTACCCTGGCGGCCCTGCGCACCTTGCTGCACCACCCGCTGCTTGCGGGCAAGGTGGAAGATGCCAGCCATTTCGCCGACGAAGAGCACCTGTACAGCCAGCTGCTGGTGGCATTGATCGAAGCCGCACAGAAAAATCCTGGGCTAAGCTCAATGCAGCTGATTGCACGCTGGCATGGCACCGAACAGGGCCGCCTGCTGCGGGCCTTGGCAGAAAAGGAATGGCTGATCGTGGCCGACAACCTTGAACAACAGTTTTTCGACACCATTACTAGCTTGTCCGCCCGCCAACGCGAGCGCAGCCTGGAACAACTGCTCAGGAAATCACGTCAAAGCGAATTGACCAGCGAGGAAAAAACCCAGCTCCTCGCCTTGCTGAGCCGGAATGTTCCCGCACAAACGCCGACCTCATCTGGCGCGTGAGGCCCATGCTCGGGTATAATCCTCGGCTTGTTTTTTGCCCGCCAAGACCTTCAGTGGATAGGGTGTTATGTCCGGAAAAGCGCAACAGCAGTCTCGTATCAAAGAGTTGATCACCCGCGGTCGTGAGCAGGGCTACCTGACTTACGCGGAGGTCAACGACCACCTGCCTGAGGATATTTCAGATCCGGAACAGGTGGAAGACATCATCCGCATGATCAACGACATGGGGATCAACGTATTCGAGAGTGCTCCGGATGCGGATGCCCTTCTGTTGGCGGAAGCCGACACCGACGAAGCCGCGGCCGAAGAAGCCGCTGCTGCGTTGGCGGCAGTTGAAACCGATATCGGCCGCACGACCGACCCGGTGCGCATGTACATGCGCGAAATGGGTACGGTCGAGCTGCTGACCCGCGAAGGCGAGATCGAAATCGCCAAGCGTATCGAGGAAGGCATTCGTGAAGTCATGGGCGCCATCGCCCACTTCCCGGGCACTGTCGATTACATTCTCGGCGAATATGACCGTGTCACCGTCGAAGGTGGCCGCCTGTCCGATGTTCTCAGCGGTTACATCGACCCTGACGACAATATCGCAGCGCCTACCGACGAGGTGCCGGTCATCGGCGCCAAGGCCCCAGCGGCCAAGGAAGAGTCGGACGAGGAAGACGAAGAAAGCGAAGGCAGTGACGACGAAGAAGAGACCGAAAGCGGTCCCGACCCCGTTGTCGCCGCACAGCGTTTCGGTGCGGTCAACGACCAGCTTCAGGTCACCAACAAGGTTCTGAAGAAACACGGTCGCAACCACAAGGAAAGCATCGAGGCACTGCAGGCCCTGGCTGACCTGTTCATGCCGATCAAACTGGTACCGAAGCAGTTCGAGGTACTGGTCGAGCGCGTGCGTGACGCCTTGAGCCGTCTGCGCCAGCAAGAACGCGCCATCATGCAGCTGTGCGTGCGTGACGCCCGCATGCCGCGCGCCGACTTCCTGCGCATGTTCCCAAGCAACGAAACCGACCAGACCTGGAGCGGTGACCTGGCCAAGCGCAACACCAAATGGGCTGCTGCCCTGGGTGAAAAGGACGCCGCCATCGTCGCTTGCCAGCAAAAGCTGATCGACCTTGAGACCGAAACCGGCCTGACCGTTGCCGAGATCAAGGAAATCAACCGTCGCATGTCGATCGGTGAAGCCAAGGCCCGCCGCGCCAAGAAAGAAATGGTCGAGGCAAACCTGCGTCTGGTTATCTCCATCGCCAAGAAGTACACCAACCGTGGCCTGCAGTTCCTCGACCTGATCCAGGAAGGCAACATCGGCTTGATGAAGGCGGTGGACAAGTTCGAATACCGTCGTGGTTACAAGTTCTCGACCTACGCCACTTGGTGGATTCGCCAGGCAATCACCCGTTCGATCGCTGACCAGGCTCGCACCATTCGTATTCCGGTGCACATGATCGAGACGATCAACAAGCTCAACCGTATTTCCCGGCAGATGCTGCAGGAAATGGGTCGCGAACCGACCCCGGAAGAGCTGGGTGAGCGCATGGAAATGCCTGAGGACAAGATCCGCAA
>NZ_BCBD01000016.1:0-51851 GCF_001320345.1 Pseudomonas sp. NBRC 111127
GGGCTACCCGTCAGTTGCTGTCCAAGATCATTGACGATTTCCAGCACATGCACCTTGCCATCGGCCAACTCCCAAGGCAGATCGATGCCAAATCCGTGGTCACTAGTGGCGCGGTACGCCAAGGCCTGGTTGTGCTCATTACATACCGCCCGACCAACCACTTGATCGCCTTCCCGTACCGTAACCTCCACATGTCGATCAGGTGCCTTTGGATCCCAGCACCAACCACCGACACGCAAGCCGCCTGTATGCCAAACCTGGGACGCAATCGAGGCACTGTCGTCACTGGGTGCTGCCGGGAGCGACAGTTGACCTTCCAATTCGAATGACTGGTTGGCGATGCGTGCGGTGATCAAGCATGCCTCGTCAAGCCAGCGCTGGCGCAATTGCACGGCAAAGCCATGGTACTGGTCGCCCATTGGCGCGTTAGGCTCATATTGGTCGGCGCGTGCCAGAGCAACGCTGGCTCCATCGATGAACACCTCGATGACAGGCCGGTTTTCCGGTTGCGTGTTGTCCATCGCCCAGCCGTGCAGTACGTCCCCCTGAAGGCCAAATATGGCGCCGCTGAAGGCGGGTAGGGCGACCGGCTGAGCCGTTTGCTTTTGATCCAGAAGGTGTTCGGTCATTGGAGCAGGCTCAGGGTGAAAGGCAAGGCGGTCAGGGCTGCGGCCCCTGTGTCGCTTGCCAACAAATTGGAGGGTGCGAACAGCGGTATACCCAGCTGGGCTGCCAAGCGAGGGGCCGCCCAGTCGCTGCCAGGATATTCAGCCAGGCTGAGCACAGCATCACATCCGGCGGCTTGGGCTCGCTCGGCCAAGGTGAAGCCATTCAAGTCGGGCAGCACATGAACGGAACCGGTGGCTTGCAGTTGTTTCAGCAGGGGGCCATCGCTTGGCGCAACCAAACGGATGGACAATTCCGCGCGTTTAATATGCCTTGCAACATCCAGCCAATGCTGGGCAATGCTGGCATCGCGCAGGCTGTCACCAATGACGAGTGATTGAGGCATATGCACAGTCAACCCGCTGGTTACCGCAGTCGCTTCTATTACTAACTTGGAATCTGGCAGCGCATCGCTGTAAACAGGTTGTAGCGCTGGCCATGGCAACTGAACGCTAGCCGCTTCGCGAGCAAAACGCCGCCAGTCATAATCACCCCGCGGATCGAGCAAGCGGTCGTCGTTGCACAGAATGCGGTACGGAATGTCCAGCATTGCCGGCAGATCACATAAGCCAATCGGGCAGCGGGCAAGGTTCTGGAACAACATTGCCTGCAATGGCAGGCTGCGCAGGCATTCGACCAAGTGAGTGAAATCGCCCGGCAGTTCGTACTCCAGATTCAGAGGCAAGGGGCACAATGGGGCGGTCAGCACTACCCAAGTTCGATGACTGTTGTGGTGATAAGCCAAGCTGAAAGCGGCATCGTCATTTGAGCCATCGTGAATGAAGAGCGTTCTGTCCTCACCCATCTGCCAACTGAGATTTCGCTCGCTCGCCGGTTTACGTACCAAGTGCTCTAGGCGCGCTTGCTGTAAAGCCTGGCGTGCAGGCTTGATAGGGTCGCGCAGGCAGAATGCTTGATAGCTGCTGGATGCGTCGGGGTAGCGTTGGCGCAAGGTTGCGTTGTTCACCGCCACCCGCATTACCTTCTCGGCACCGAACGAAATACCACCCTGGTGTGCCACAAACACGTTAGGCGCCCCCATGTGCCGCCAGCCGTGGCTGCGGGCGCGCAGGCACCAGTCGGTTTCTTCACCGTAGCCCCGTGCCAGGTGTACTTCGTCCAGGTAGCCTACCTGGTCGAGTGCGGCCCGCTTGATATAGAGGCAAAAGCCGCAGCCCGTCTCGATTTCAACGGGCGGGCTGGCCACCTGCCGGGCGAGTTCATCCAGTTCGGCCTGGGCCTTGGCGCTGGGCATTTCGTGGCAGATCTGGCTACGGGGGAAGCTCATCAGCTCGCCGTTATTGGTGAACGGCGTTACCGACGCAATGCGTTCGTCGCTATAAGCAACTGCCCGCAACCGATCCAGCCAGGCGCCGTGCACGCGGGTATCAGCGTTGAGCCACACCACGTCCTTGCTCGGGCTAAGGGCCATGGCGCGGTTCATGGTACGGATGAAACCGAGATTGACGGCGTTGTTGATCAACGTGATCTTGCCCTTGGCAGCAAGCACCTTGAGTGCCTTGGCCAGGGCAGGGACCGGCGTCTTGTCTTCGATAACCACCAGGCGGTGCGGGGTGCGGTTCAATTTGCGGGCGTCCAGCGCGCTGTTGATGCACTCCAGTGTTTCCTCAAGGCCGTTATAGACCGGAATCAGCACATCCACTGGGTTGTTTTCGCCGCCACCTACGCTAGCAGGCGGAACGAAGACCGGCATGGCGTAAACCGGGCTGCCTAGCAGGGGCATACCGTTGGCAAATTGAACGTGCACTGCAGGGGTCGGGTTAGGCACGCTCACCCGCAAACCACCATGGTTCGCTGGCAGCCCCGCTGCGCCAAGCAGCGGGTGGGCGGCGCTGGCAGTCGCGTTAATGCGAGCGCCATTGGCTTCAATCTGCAGCGCTGCGGGCGCTTGCAGATTCTGCAAGTCGATCGCCCAGCCCTGAATTTCCTTCTGTTCCGGCAGATAGCGCACAACACCAATAGTGCCCGGGGCGTCGCTTTGCGCCGCCAGCAGCTTGACTACCAACCCGAGCTCTTTACCTGTCTGGATATCGGGCAAGTGAGCCAGGATCGTGCGTCGCAACTCGGCAGGCGTTTCTGACCGGCTACGAGCCTCCCACAGGGTCAGCCGCAGCGCCAGATCGTTGGGTTGAAGTTTCCAGGCATTTGTAAGGTAGCGCGTGGCCATCTCGAAGTGGCCTTGCGCCAGTAGGCTGCGCCCCACCAACGCGTGAACGTCGGCCCGCTCGGGCAATGCCCTGGCGGCATTGGCAAAATATAAAAAAGCCAGCTCGGGCGTCTGCGGCAAGGCCGCGATGCCTTTCCATACGAGTGCTTCGGCCCGATACTCGGGAACCTGCAACGCACGTTCGAGTGCAGTTGCCGCCGCGTCATGCTCGTTGGCCTGACGGTGGCGGTGGAAGATGCCCATGAGCGTCTCTCGCCCATGGTCGAGTTGTCTGGACATAAGCTTGGCTTGGCTACAGATAATAAAAAGAGGGGCGACCCGAAAGTCGCCCCTTTGGCATATGCCCGGCCCTGAGGCCGGACATACGCAGCGCTACAGCAGGGCTAGTTACACTTGGCCGTGCAGTACAACGACGTTGTCGATGTGAGCGATAGCTTCGGCGGAACCAACGATGCCCAGAGCTACGTCGGCGTGGGTGCCGCCGTTCTCCAGTACAGCTTCCCAAGCAGCTTTGCCAGCGTCGTCAGCAGCACGGCCGGTAGCCGACTGGTACAGAGCGTCAATGAAGTCGCTGTTGGACTTGTCGGTAGCTTCAACCGAACCAACGATGCCTTTGGCAACGTCTGCGCGGCTGGTGCCGTTGAACAGCTGGGATACCCAAGCGTCCAGGCCAGCTTCGTCGGCTTCGCGGCCCAGAACGCTGGTGTACAGGTCACGGACGAAGTCGCCATTGGACTGGTCGCGGTCCTGAGCTTCCTCAGACACAGCGATAGCTGCAGCTACGTCGGCCAGCGAAGCGCCGTTGGCCAGTACAGCCTGCCATGCATCGGAGCCAGCTTCGTCAGCGTTGCGGCCCAGCAGGGTGTTGTACAGGTCGTTGATGCTGGCTTCGGTAGCAGCACCGCCGAACTCGGCAGAGTTCAGGAACTGGTTGGCGATGTCAGTCAGCGAAGTACCTTCGTTCACCAGGCCGGTGAATGCCTTGGCGCCTTCAAGGTCAGCGTCGCGACCCAGGATGCCTTGGTACAGGCGCAGGGCTGCTGCTTCTTCGTCGCTGTGAGCCAGGGCTACAGTGTCACCGTTGGCGAACGACAGGAACTCAGCGTTGCTGATAGCAGCGGTCTGGTTGCCGGTCAGGTTCACGGTGAAGTTGTTGCCGACTGCGAAGTCATAGTCTTCGGCAGAGCCGTCCAGTTGAACAACGTCGTAACCTTCGCCAGTGTTGACGATGTCAGCGTGGTCGCTGCCGCTCAGGATGACAGTGTCATTGCCCGAACCGGTAGTCACGTTGTTGTTGCCAGCACCAGCGATAACTACGTTGTCGCCATTGCCGGTAACGATGGTGTCGTTGCCGTCGCCAGCGTCGATCAGGGTGTTCTGGTCGCCTTTAACGGTGATTACGTCGTCACCGTTGCCGGTAGCTACTACCAGTTCGATAGCCGAGGTGTCGACCGCAGCCAGTGCGAAGGCTTGAACGTCGGCAGCTGGGGCAGCAGCTTGGCCTTCCAGGTTCACGATCAGGTTGGCGTCGCTCTGCAGGTGGTAAACGCTGGCGCCAGCAGCTTCAGCTGCGGCCAGGTCCAGTACCACGGTGTCGCCTTTAACGCCTTCAACAGTGCCTTGAACGATGCTGGCAGCACCGGATTCTGGCAGCTGAACGGTAGTGCCGGTGATACCAGCAACCGAAACGGTCTCTGCGTTATCCAGGTTCAGCAGGCTGTTGATGGCCTCGATGGTGGAGTCGGACAGGTTGGCGCTTTCGGCGGTCAGAGTAGCTTGTACGTCGCTGCTCGATACGGGATTATCGTATTGCATGGTGTATTCCTGTTACTTCAGGCCGGTTGGCCTGCTGCAATAGTAGTCTGCTCAGTTGCAGAGTTTTCCCACGGAGACTTAAGGCGGGCAGCGTTCATCTTCGTAACGGGGGTCAGGGCGATATGCAGCGCCACCAGCGGCTCGTTGCCGGTGGGGCCATGCATCATCTGATTGGCGACCAGGCGTTGTGGTTCGGCATTGCCGAACACCACAACGCCAGTCAATTCGTAGTGTTTGCGCAGAGGGCCGACAAGGCTGAAACCAACACACAGTAGTGGTAGGCCCTGCGCCTTGGCGCCGACGAACGTCCCCGTCGACACATTGCGACAAGGCCCTGAGCCAGCCACCATGCAGGTGTAGAGCAAATCTACGCCTACCGGTTTTTCAGCCCATTCGACGGCAAACGATTCAATGAAGTCTTCGGTACCGGGTGCACCTACCCAACCCTCATTGGAGGTTACCTCACCCGCCTTTTTCAGGTGGGCGGTAAGCGTGATGGGCAAGGGTTTGGCGCTGGCTGTAATGGCCTGGGCTGGCTCAGCAGTCGCGACAACGGCATAGGTGCGCATGATGGCCGGCGAGGTATCAATGCGGTCGATGCGAAGGTCGATCGGGTCGATCACTTCGTCGAACATGTGGTATTCGGTAATCAGAACGGTGGTTACACCACCTTTGACCCGAGCCACAATGGTGTCGCCCAGTTTGGTCAGCATGTTTTTGCTGACGCCCTCGGCGGGGAAGAAGTCGATGGAGCCTTTGCCCAATGGTGCTTGCTGTAGAGCGATGCACACCGGCTTGTCGGCAGGTGGCTGCGAGGCGTAGCGGAAGATGTACATGCCCGGCTCGAGCAGCGTAACCCGGGAACTGATTTTCAGGCCGTCAAGGGTCTGCGAAGGCATAGACATGGCGTTGTTAAGCTCCTTTTAAGCAAAAACACTGGTAGCTAACTTGCTCAAACCCGTGCGTGCACCAAGCGGCCGGTTAAGGCTCCCTGCGAGTGGCGAAGATGCCGTCCGAGGGAAGGGTTGTCAACCAAGAAATCTAAAAAAAATTTCATATCCTTCCGGAACTTAGCGCTGGCTTTCGCGCTCTCGAGGGGCTGGTTTTAGTACCCGACAAAAATAATAGGGTTACCCAGGCTGGAGAGAAATATCAGAAAAATCAGCAGCCTATCCAAAGCGCTACGCAGGTTTCGCCTCGGCCTGATTTTTTTGACTAAGCCTTTGCAGGAAGGTTTGACCTACTAGCCGTTTGTCGCCTTGTGTTGCGTCTGGCGAACGGTGGAGGTTCAGGGCCGGATTGCTCAGCAAACTTTCATGAATAATCGCGGCTGGTCGGGGAACGAGCTGGTTTCCGGATAATCTGAGAGCCAGACGTACCTATGCGGGTGTTACACTGCCTGCCGCTTCCGCCTTTCTCAGTATGGATACCATGAGTTCACAATCCGAAAATAATCTGCAAGCTGCCCTTAAAGCTTGTAAAAGCAGCTTCCTTTCGGTCGGTTTCTTCAGCTTCTTCGTCAACGCGCTGATGCTGGTGCCTACCTTCTTCATGATCCAGGTATCGGGTCGAGTCGTGCCCTCCAGCAGCACTTCAACATTGCTCATGTTGACGCTGATCCTGACCGTGCTGCTACTCACAATGGGGGCACTGGAGTGGGTACGTTCTCGCATCATGGTTCGTATCAGTAACCGTCTGGATGTGTTGCTCAGTCGGGATGTATACCGTGCAAGCTTCAAGCGCGCGCTGACCAGTGGTGGTGCGGATGCAACTGCGCAATCCTTGAATGACCTCACAGCCTTGCGCCAATTTTTTACTGGGCCAGGCTTGTTTGCTTTCTTCGATGCTCCCTGGTTTCCGATTTACACCATCGTGATGTTCCTCTTTCACCCGTGGTTCGGCTGGATGACGCTGGCGTGTGGTGCCGTTCTGTCGGTGCTGGCTGTCGTCAACCACCGTCTTACAGGGCAGGCGTTGGCTGCGGCCAACAAAGAGAACGTGGCTTCCAACGTGGTAACGACCAAGACGCTGCGTAACGCCGAAGTGATCGAGTCTATGGGTATGCTCGAGACGCTGATGAACCGGTGGGCTAAACGCCAACGCAACATCATGATGCTGCAGTCACAGGCCAGTGACAAAGGTGGGATCGTAAGCTCTACCTCTAAAACGTTCCGTATGTGGTCGCAGTCGATCATGCTGGCCATTGGCGCGTATCTGGTCGTTACCCATGAAATCAACCCCGGGTTGTTGATGGCGGGTTCGCTGCTGCTGGGGCGTGCGCTAGCGCCGATCGACCAGATGATCAGCAGCTGGAAAGGCTTTGTCGCAGCCAAAGTGCAATATGACCGCCTCAACAAAGTGATGGATGACCTGAACAATGAGCCTGAGCGTATGCCATTGCCTGCGCCAGAAGGCCACATCCAGGTCGAGAACCTGATCGTAGCGCCCCCTGGTGCCAAAGCTCCTGTATTGCGAAGCATCAGTTTTGTAGCGCCGGCAGGTTCAATCGTGGGCATCGTTGGCCCGAGTGCGGCAGGCAAATCCACGCTGGTGCGCGCATTGATGGGGATCTGGCCGCCGCAGCATGGCGTGGTGCGTCTTGATGGCGCCGATATTGCCAGCTGGGATAAACAGGCGCTGGGCCCGTATGTGGGCTATTTGCCGCAAGACATCGAACTGTTCGAGGGCAGCATCAGCGAAAACATCGCGCGGTTCGACAAGGTTGACCCTGAAAAAGTAGTGCAAGCCGCGCAAATGGCAGGTGTGCATGAAATGATCCTGATGTTGCCAGATGGCTACGACACGGTCATTGGTAGTGAGGGCGTGAACTTATCGGGCGGTCAGCGCCAACGGATCGGTCTGGCGCGCGCCATTTACGGCAACCCGCGCCTGATCGTGCTCGACGAGCCGAACTCCAACCTGGACGATGTGGGCGAGCGTGCATTGGGCGTGGCCCTGCAAAAGCTCAAGCAAACTGGCGCCACGGTATTTATCGTCTCTCACCGCCCCAATATCCTTACCCGCCTGGACCGTATTCTGGTAATGGCCGGCGGCACCATTTCGCTGTACGGCGAGCGCGATCGCGTTATCGCTGAACTGGCCGCCCAGCAAGCCAAGCTTCAGCAGCGTGGGGCGCAAGCGGCGGCTGCCCAGGCGCCTGCCACTGCGCCAACTGCTCCACCCGCGCCAGATGCTGCCCCTGCTGGGCCGGCGGCGGTTGTGCCCGCCACTACCAGTACTGGCGTTTGAAAGGACTTCTAGATGAGCAGTAAAGCAATTACAAATTTCGACCACAATTTCGATGACATGCCAACGTCGGACCGCGGTATACGCCGGATTGGTTTGACCATCGTCTTTGTCACCTTCGGCATTTTCGGTACCTGGGCGGCTTTCGCCCCTTTGAGCAACGCAGTGCACGGCACCGGCGTGGTCACCGTGCAGAACTATCGCAAAACCGTGCAGCACCTGGAAGGCGGTATCGTCAAAGAGTTGCATGCCCGGGATGGTGACCTGGTGAACAAAGGGGACCCGCTGATAGTGCTGGACGAGTCACAGCTCAGCGCTGAATACGAGTCCACCCGCAACCAGCTTATCGTTGCACGCTATAAAGAGGCACGCCTGCGCGCCGAGCGCGACGGCCTGGCGTCGATCCCTTCGGTGACGATGGAGGGCACCGACTCCAGTCGTGCCCAGGAAGCGTTGGCCGGGGAGCAGCAAGTGTTCAAGGCGCGGCATGATTCTTTGCAGGGCGAAATTTCTGTCAACCGCGAGCGCATCCAGCAAATGCAGCAGCAGATTGCTGGCTTGAACGACATGATTCGCACCAAGACAGGCCTTGAGAAGTCCTATTCGGGTGAAATCAAGCAACTGAAAGAGTTGCTGGCGGAAGGGTTTGTCGACAACCAGCGGTTGCTGGAGCAGGAGCGTAAGCTTGACATGCTCAAGACCGAAGTGGCTGACCACCAGTCCAGCATCACCAAGACCAAGTTGCAGATTGGCGAGACCGAACTGCAAATCGTGCAGTTGAAGAAGAAGTTCGATGCCGATGTTGCCAAGGAGCTTTCCGACGTACAGGCTCAGGTGTTCGACCTGCAGGAAAAGGAAGCAGCGCTTCGCGATCGCCTTTCCCGCGTAGTTATCCGTGCCCCTGAAAGCGGCATGGTGCTGGATATGAAGGTGCACACCATTGGCGGTGTCGTCAGTGCCGCAACGCCGCTATTGGATATCGTGCCAGCGCAGTCCGAGCTTGTAGTAGAAGCCAAAGTAGCCCCGCGGGATATCGACCGGCTGGAATTGGGCAAAACTGCGGACGTCCGCTTCTCGGCTTTCAACCAAGCCACTACGCCGATCATCGAGGGTAAGCTGACGCGCATTTCGGCGGACAGCCTGGTTGATGAGCGCTCGGGCGATCAGTACTACCTGGTGCGCGTTAAAGTCACCGAAGACGGCATGAAGAAACTGGCCGGTCGCAAGCTGCAACCTGGCATGCCGGCCGAAGTCTTGATCAATGCAGGCGACCGCACCATGCTGCAGTACCTGCTGAAACCGGCGCGCAACATGTTCGCTGAATCGCTGATTGAGGAATGATCGTGCTGCGTTTGCTACCGGGAGTAATATTGTGCATGGTCGCCTGGCAGGCGGTGGCCGTGGAGGGGAGGGGTGGCGAAGGCGTTGCTCCGAAGGGCGTGTCGGCTTCTACTTATGCGTTGGACCTGGCCGGGTTGTACCGGGAGGCGCGCCTTGAAGACCCGCGGGTGTTGGCGGCTTACGCACGGGCGCGCTCTGCGAGTGAGCAGCAGCGTGCCGCGCTGGGTGGGTTGTTGCCCCAGGTGTCGGCCAATGCCAACTCCAGCCGCATTCTGCGGAAGAACGAACTCGAGCGCGACATCTACAACACCGAAACCTATTCGCTCAGCTTGACCCAGTATCTGTACAACAAGCCGGCTTGGGAGCGTTACCAGAAGTCCAAGAGCCTCAAGGCACAGAAGGGGTTTGAGGCGGAGGATATCTTGGCGGAGGCCACGGTCGACCTGGCCAAGCGCTACTTCGTAGCGCTGGCGGCAGACGACGAGTTGGCCCTGGTCCAGGCGGAGCGCCGGGCCACCCAGAAAAACCTTGACCGCGTCAGTAGCATGTTCGACCGGCAAATGGCCAAGATCACCGACAAGCTGGATATGCAGGCGCGAGTAGACTTTTTGCTTGCGCAGGAAGTGGAAGCGCGCAACCAGGTGCAGGTCAGCCGCGAGGCGTTGGCCGAGATTGTCGGGCGCCCGATTACCGAGCCGCTTAGCCGGGTTCGTAATGACGTGGCGTTGCAGGCGCCTACCCGCCCCTTGCAGAACTGGGTCACTCAGGCTATTGAAACCAACCCGATGCTCAAGTCGTACCAAAGTGGAGCAGACGCAGCCACAGCGGCGGTGCGCGAAGGCAAGGGTGAGCACTATCCGCAGTTGGGCCTGAGCTTGACTGCGCAGCAGAACGACCAAGGTTATGACAACACCCAAACGCCGCGCAGTGACAGCTATGTAGCGTCGCTGGGGTTGAAAATCCCGATCTACAGCGGGGGTTCCACTTCTGCTCGGGTGCGTGGGCTGTACGATGATCAGCTGGCAGCTGAAGAGCAGTTGGAGGGCGTGCGGCGCCAGGTGGTCAAGGAAACTACCACTGCCTACCTTACCGCTCAGGCCGCTGTCGAGAAAATTCGCGCCAACCGCAATGCGTTGTCATCGGCGCAGCAGTCCAGCCTGGCGGCGCAGAAGGCATTTTCTTTCGGCGTGGTCAATGCCGTGGATGTGCTGACCGCAGTTCAGAACGAATTCAAGGCCCGGCGCGACCTGCTGAAAACTCAGTACGACTTCATCACCAACCTGTTTCTGCTGAACCGCTGGGCAGGGGAGTTGACCGAGGAAAGCGTCCACAATGTCAATGTCTGGCTTAGCCCGGTGCCTGAAACCAGCCTGCCGGGTGGTGATGTGGCGCGGGTCAATGCGCGCGGCTGATTGAGCGCCCGACGGCAGGCAGCGGTCCACATGGGCCCCGCCTTCCGTTTCAGACCTTTCCTACACGCTAGATGCTGGCAAGCCATTGCGCGGGTACTTATCCTTTAGCTCATCAGCTAGGTCGTTCATCCGTTGCACCTTCCCCAAGGCGCTGGCCGGCAAGCCGTAAATGGCTCAACCCGCCACGCGGTTATTTTGCGAGTCGAGTCCTCCGTCCGACCTATGTATACTTCCGCATCAAATCTTTACACGCGCGGCAGGAACGGCCCGCGTGGTTCCATCATTTATCCATGCCCGCACGGCACTATCGGAGTTGGTTAAGTCGCATGAAAGCAATCGTTACGGGGATCACTGGTCAAGACGGCGCCTACCTGGCGGAACTGCTGCTGGACAAAGGTTATACCGTTTACGGCACCTACCGTCGCACCAGCTCGGTCAACTTCTGGCGCATCGAGGAGTTGGGTATCCATACCAACCCTAACCTGCACCTGGTCGAATACGACCTCACCGACCTGTCGGCCAGCATCCGTTTGCTGCAAACCACCGAGGCCACCGAGGTATACAACCTCGCCGCACAAAGCTTTGTGGGTGTGTCGTTCGAGCAACCGCTGACCACCGCCGAAATCACCGGCCTGGGCGCGGTCAACCTGCTCGAAGCCATTCGTATCGTTAACCCCAAGGCGCGCTTCTACCAGGCTTCCACCTCGGAAATGTTCGGCAAGGTGCAAGAAATTCCGCAGGTCGAAACCACCCCGTTCTACCCGCGCAGCCCTTACGGCGTGGCCAAGCTCTACGCTCACTGGATGACCATCAACTACCGTGAGTCGTATAACATCTTCGCTACCAGCGGCATCCTGTTCAACCACGAGTCGCCACTGCGTGGCCGTGAGTTCGTGACCCGCAAGATCACCGACTCGGTAGCCAAGATCAAGCTGGGCCTGCTGGACAAGCTTGAGCTGGGCAACCTCGACGCAAAACGTGACTGGGGCTTCGCCAAGGAATACGTTGAGGGCATGTGGCGCATGCTGCAGGCTGACGAACCGGATACCTTCGTGCTCGCCACCAACCGTACCGAAACCGTACGCGACTTCGTTACCATGGCCTTCAAGGCAGTTGGTATTGAAATCAAGTGGAGCGGCAAAGACGAAGCGGAGCAGGGCAGCTGCGCTGCAACCGGTAAGGTACTGGTTGTCATCAACCCGAAATTCTACCGCCCAGCCGAAGTCGAACTGCTTATCGGCAACCCGGAAAAGGCCAAGAATGTGCTGGGCTGGGAGCCCAAGACCAGCCTCGAAGAGCTGTGCCGCATGATGGTCGAAGCCGACCTGCGTCGTAACGAACAAGGGTTCTCGTTCTGATGCAAATGGCCAGCAAACGCGCACTCATCACAGGTATACACGGGTTCACCGGCCGCTACATGGCGGCAGAACTACGAGCTGCTGGCTATGAAGTTTTCGGCACTGGCAGCCAGCCCCTGCAGGCCCCTGACTACCGTCAGGTCGACCTTGTCGATGGGCCTGGGTTACGCGCGTTGCTGGCCGAACTGCAGCCGGATGTCATCGTCCATCTGGCTGCCATTGCTTTTGTAGGGCATGGTGCTGCCGACGCGTTCTATCAGGTCAACCTGATAGGTACGCGCAACCTGCTCAAAGCTATTGCGGCCTGCGGCAAAACACCTGAGTGTGTGTTGCTTGCCAGCAGTGCCAATGTTTACGGCAACGTTTCCGAAGGGCTGCTGAACGAGCAGACGCCGCCGGCGCCCGCCAATGATTACGCGGTCAGCAAACTGGCCATGGAATACATGGCCAGGTTGTGGTGCGATCGGCTGCCTATCGTTATCGCGCGGCCCTTCAACTACACCGGTGTTGGGCAGGCAGACAACTTCCTGCTACCCAAGATCGTCTCGCACTTTCGCCGCAAGGCCGAAGTGATCGAGCTTGGCAACCTGGATGTCTGGCGCGACTTCAGTGACGTGCGCGCGGTTGTCCAGGCCTATCGTGGCTTGATCGAAGCACGGCCGGTCGGGCAGGCGATCAATGTCAGCTCTGGTACAACCCATTCGTTGCGCGAAGTGATCGGGAAGTGCTCGGCTATTACGGGGCACCAACTCGAGGTACAGGTGAATCCGGCTTTTGTCCGCGCTAACGAGGTCAAAACCCTGTGTGGTGACAACGCAAAGCTGCGGGCCTTGTTACCTGGCTGGGAAACCCCGTCGCTGGATGAAACGCTGGGTTGGATGCTTGCTGATAAATGAAGCTTATCCTTTCTGTAGAGTCGGTGCGCTTTCCGCTCACCGGCATTGGGCGTTATACCTATGAATTAGCCTCGCGGCTGCAGCACGCTGAGGAAATCAGCGAGTTGCGGCTGTTTGCTGGTCGCAAGTTTTTGCCCGAACTGGTTTCACCTTCTGACCAGTCCGACGCTGTGCACGGCCTGAAGCGCTTTGTGCAGAAAAACGCACTGGCTGTGGAAGTGTACCGGCGGCTGATGCCCATTTTGCGCAAGCAAGCGCTGCGCGGGCATGAAGACTTCATCTATCACAGTACCAACTTTTACTTGCCGCCATTCGCGGGTCCGCGGGTCGCGACGTTTCACGATTTGTCGCCGTTCACTTGGGCGCACTGCCATACGCCGCAAATCGCGCGGTATCTGCAAAAGGAGCTTACGCAAAGCCTCAAGCGTGCAGATGCCTTGATTACCGTATCGCACTGCATGCGACAGGAACTGGCCGACTATTTCAATTGGCCGCTGGACCGGATTCACGCGGTACCCCTGGCCAGTTCACCACAGTTTCACCCCCGCAGCCCCGATGCCCTGCGTGAGGCTCTGGCCCGCCATGGCCTGCAACCGGGCGGCTATAGCCTGTTCGTTGGCACCATCGAGCCGCGTAAGAACATCGTCTCGCTACTGGATGCCTACAGTCGTCTGCCGCTGGCCCTGCGCCAACGCTGGCCGTTGATTCTTACCGGTTACCATGGTTGGCGCAGCGAAGCCATTCATGACCGTATCGCCCAGGCGCAGCAGCAAGGTTGGGCCCACTACCTCGGGTTCGTGGCCAGCGCAGACCTGCCTTTGCTGTTCGCCGGCGCGCGCCTGTTCACCTTCCCGTCGCATTACGAAGGGTTTGGCTTGCCGGTACTTGAAGCCATGAGCTCCGGGGTGCCCGTTGTGTGCTCCAACAGCTCGTCGCTGCCTGAGGTGGCAGGCCCGGCTGCGCTGATGTGCGCACCTGATGATGTAGAAGGGTTGACTGCATTGTTGCAGAAAGGGCTTGAGGACGAAGCCTGGCGGGCAACGGCGGTGCAGCAGGGCCTGTTGCATGCCGGCGGCTTCTCGTGGGAGCGCTGTGCCCAGGCAACGGTCGAGGTTTACAAGTCGGTCAGGGAAAGATGATAAAGGTTCTGCATTTTTTCAAAACGTACTATCCGGACTCCATGGGCGGTATCGAGCAGGTAATCTTCCAGATTGCCGAAGGGACTCAAGCCCACGGCGTTGAACCTGAAGTGCTCTACCTCAGCCCACGGGGCTCAGGGCGTGACGAACGCGTGGCCAACCACCGCACCCATCGGGCCAAGCTCGATTTGCACGTCGCCTCCACGGGCTTTTCGCTGTCGGCAATGAAGGATTTTGCCGAACTCGCCAGGCAGGCAGACATCGTGCATTACCACTTCCCCTGGCCGTACATGGATGTTGTGCACTTCCTGGCCCGGCTGAACAAACCGACCGTGGTCAGCTACCACTCCGATATCGTCAAGCAAAAGTGGCTGCTCAAGCTCTACCAGCCCTTGATGCGGCGGTTCTTTTCCAGCGTTGATCGTATAGTTGCATCTTCGCCGAATTACGCCGCGCATAGCCCGGTGCTGACCCAGTTCAAAGACAAGGTCGCCATAATTCCCTATGGTCTGGACCGGTCCACTTATCCCGCCGCCAGTGCCGAGAAGCTGGCCTATTGGCGGCAACGCCTGGGCGAGCGTTTTTTCCTGTTCGTTGGCGCCTTGCGCTATTACAAGGGCCTGGATTATTTGCTGGAAGCCGCGCGTATCAACGGCTTGCCGGTGGTGATCATGGGGGGCGGCTTCCTTGAGCATCAGCTGAAGCAGCAGGCGGCGGAGGCGGGGTTGCACAATGTCCAGTTCCTGGGCGGGCTGCCGGATGACGACAAGGCGGCGTTGCTTGAACTGTGCTACGCCTTCGCTTTCCCGTCCCACCTGCGTTCGGAGTCGTTCGGCATCTCGCTGCTGGAGGCGGCCATGTATGGCAAACCGCTTATCTCCTGCGAAATGGGATCGGGCACCACGTTCATCAACCTGGCCGACGAGACGGGGCTGGTAGTGCCTCCACGCGATGCCGCAGCGCTGGCGCAAGCCATGCAACGGTTGTGGGACGATCCGGCCATGGCCCAAACCATGGGAGGGCGGGCGTTGCAGCGCTATGAGCAGGTATTCACCGCATCGGCCATGGCGTCTGGCTATGCCGAACTCTATCGTAGCCTGCTTTAGCTGTTCACCCGCGCAGCCAAGCAGCAAGTCCGGTCGGCCATTGCGGCACCCAAGCGCGTTGCACGGTGGTGGATCGGGCAGTGGTTGCGCCCTGGCAATTTCCGTTTAAACCTGCGCCCCGTTGACTCGAGACAGAGCTATATGGAAAAACGCACGATACTCGTTACAGGTGCAAGCGGCTTCATCGGCAGCGCGCTATGCCGTCAGCTGGCCAGTAACGCGGGCTTCGATACCCGAGCCGCACTGCGTGGCAATGGCCAGGCGCCCGTTGCGGGTGCGCAAGCGGTGCGCATCGCTGACCTCGCCGCCAGCACCGACTGGGCTGCAGCACTGGCCGGTGTCGATACTGTGGTGCATGCCGCTGCCCGGGTGCATGTCATGAAGGAAACTGCCAGCGACAGCCTGGCCGAGTTCCGTCGGGTCAATGTCGAGGGCACGCTCAATCTGGCCCGCCAGGCCGCTGCCGCAGGTGTAAGGCGCTTTATCTTCATCAGCTCGGTCAAGGTCAATGGTGAGCTCAGCCAGCCAGGCAAGCCGCTGCATGCTGATGATGTGCCGGCACCGCAGGATGCCTACGGGCTGTCCAAGCTCGAAGCAGAGCAGGGGTTGCGCCAGCTGGCAGCGACTACCGCGATGCAGGTGGTTGTGATTCGCCCTACGCTGGTCTACGGGCCGGGGGTCAAGGCCAATTTCCATAGCATGATGCGTTGGGTGCAGCGTGGTGTGCCACTGCCATTCGCAAAGCTCGACAACCGTCGCAGCCTGGTGTCGGTGGCCAACCTGGTCGACCTGATCATTACCTGCATTGACCATCCAAACGCCGCCAACCAGACCTTCATGGCCAGTGACGGGGAAGACGTTTCCCTCAGCCAGTTGCTGCATGCGCTAGGTCGCGTGCTGGGGCAGCCGGCACGCCTGCTTCCTGTGCCGGTGGGGGTGTTGCATGGCGCAGCGCAGTTGGTGGGGCGGCGGGACCTGGCCCAGCGCCTGCTCGGCTCACTGCAGGTGGATATCGCCAAGAACCGGCAGTTGCTCGGCTGGTACCCTCCCTACACGTTGGAACAAGGACTGAAAATGACCGCTCAATCTTTGCTGGAAGCGCGCCGCCCATGATCTGGCTCGTTTTGGCGGCAGGCGTGGCAGCATGGTGGATGACGGCAGCGCTGCGGCGTTATGCGCTGTCCCGTAGCCTGATGGATATCCCCAATGCTCGTAGCTCACATACTCTGCCTACGCCGCGCGGCGGCGGCTTGAGCTTTGTGGTGGCTTTCCTGCTGGCAGCGCTTTGTATAGCTCTTACGGGGCATATCGCACCTTACGTGGTAGTCGGGGTGCTGGGCGCCGGGGGGCTTGTGGCGGTGATCGGCTTCATGGACGACCACGGGCATATCGCTGCGCGCTGGCGCCTGTTGGGCCATTTTGCGGCTGCGGCCTGGGGCCTCGCTTGGCTGGGGGGCATGCCGCCCATCAGTGTGTTTGGCTTTACGCTGGCCCCCTTATGGCTGAGCAGCCTATTCGGCGCGCTGTACCTGGTATGGCTGCTGAACCTCTATAACTTCATGGATGGTATCGACGGCCTCGCCAGTGTCGAGGCCATCTGCGTTTGCGTGGGGGCCAGCCTGTTGTACTGGGTAACCGATCATGCTCATCACGCCTGGCTACCCCTGTTGCTGGCTGCGACGGTGGCTGGCTTCCTATGCTGGAATTTCCCCCCTGCCCGCATCTTCATGGGTGATGCGGGCAGTGGTTTCCTCGGTATGGTGCTGGGCCTGCTGGCGTTACTGGCAGGTTGGGTAAACCCGCTATTATTCTGGGGGTGGTTAATACTTTTGGGTGTGTTCGTGGTGGATGCCACATTTACCTTGGTTCGGCGTTTGCTGCGCGGCGACAAGGTTTACGAAGCGCATCGCAGCCATGCTTACCAGTACGCGACCCGCCACCACGGCAGCCACCGCACAGTCACCTTGGCCGTAGCGGCCATCAACCTGGGTTGGCTGTTACCCGTTGCTATGGTGGTCGTGGTATTTCAGCTCGATGGTGCACTGGGAACCTTGGTGGCCTACGTACCTCTGATAGGGTTGGCGTTAATCTATAAAGCAGGGGAAAAAGAATAGGATGAGCAAGCTCGCAAGGCATCCAGCAGGGGAAGCTACCCTGCGCCTGGCCCCTGAAACGCCGCCGGCAGTCATTCGCAGCCTTTTTGCGCTGAGGCATGCCAGATGAGCGCAGCGAAGAACAGCAGGGTGCGTGAATACCTCGTTAACCTGTCCAGGCGGCAAAAACGCCTGGTGCAAGTGTGCGCCGACGTGGTGTTGATCTGGCTAGCATTGTGGTTGTCGTTCATCGTGCGCCTGGGCATCGATGAGATGTACAACCCTATAGTCGAGCATCGCTGGCTGTTCATGGCTGCACCGGTGGTGGCCATTCCGCTGTTCATTCGCTTTGGCATGTACCGGGCGGTAATGCGTTATTTCGGTAATGACGCCTTGGTCGCGATCATCAAGGCGGTCACCCTGTCATCGCTGATATTGGCCGTGGTTGTGTATTGGTACAGCAACCACCAGGTCCTCGTCCCTCGGTCCATCGTGTTCAACTATTGGTGGTTGAGCATGGTGATCATTGGCGGGTTGCGCCTGGTCATGCGCCAGTACTTCATGGGTGACTGGTTTACCGGCGCCCATCAGATACCGTTCGCCAGCCGCGATGACGGCTTGGTCAAAGTGGCTATCTATGGCGCCGGTACGGCCGGCAACCAGTTGCTTGCAGCACTGCGCATGGGCCGTGTGATGCGTCCGGTGGCGTTCATCGATGACGATGGCGATCTGGCCAATCGGGTCATTTCCGGCTTGCAGGTCTACAAACCGAAGCATCTGCAGCAGATGATCAAGGAAACCGGAGCGCAAGAGATCCTGTTGGCCCTGCCTTCCGTGTCGCGCGCCCGGCGCAAGGAGATACTGGCCCTGCTTGAGCCCTACCCGCTGCATGTGCGCAGCGTGCCGGCCTTTGCCGACCTGGCCAGTGGCCGGGTCAAGGTAGATGACATTCAGGATGTCGACATTGCCGACCTGCTTGGGCGGGACCCAGTGCCAGCCCAGGAAGATCTGCTCGAACGCTGTATTTACAAGCAAACGGTCCTGGTTACCGGGGCAGGGGGCTCCATAGGCTCAGAGCTTTGCCGCCAGATCATCGGGCTCGGGCCTACTACATTGCTGCTGTTCGATCATAGTGAGTACAACCTCTACGCGATTCTTACCGAACTGGAGCAGCGCATTGCACGCGAATCGCTTTCGGTGAGGCTGTTGCCCATTCTGGGCTCAGTGCGTAATCAGCAACATCTGGCAGATGTGATGGCGACCTGGCGTGTAGCCACTGTCTATCATGCGGCCGCTTACAAGCATGTGCCGATGGTTGAACACAACATGGCCGAGGGCATTCTGAATAATGTCTATGGCACGCTCTGTACGGCGCAGGCGGCTCTGCAGTCAGGCGTCGCGAACTTTGTGCTCATCTCCACCGACAAGGCAGTACGGCCTACCAATGTAATGGGCGGCACCAAGCGGCTGTCGGAGTTGATTTTACAAGCCCTCAGCCGCGAGACGGCTCCCGTGTTGTACGGTGACAGCAGCAAGGTTGCGCGAGTCAATAAAACCCGCTTCACCATGGTGCGGTTTGGCAACGTACTGGGGTCCTCTGGCTCGGTGATACCGTTGTTTCACAAGCAGATCAAAAGTGGTGGCCCGATCACGGTTACGCACCCAAAAATCACCCGCTATTTCATGACTATCCCCGAAGCTGCCCAGTTGGTCGTGCAGGCCGGGGCTATGGGCCAAGGCGGGGACGTCTTCGTTCTCGACATGGGCGAGCCGGTGAAAATCGTAGAGCTGGCCGAAAAAATGATTCACCTGTCGGGCCTTAGCGTGCGTAGTCCAGCGAACCCCAGCGGCGATATCGCAATTGAGTTCACAGGGTTGCGCCCGGGGGAGAAACTGTTTGAAGAGTTGTTGATCGGTGACGACGTTTCTCCTACGGTTCATCCCATGATCATGGTGGCGAATGAAGATTATGTAGGCTGGGAATTTTTACGTGAACGTCTGGGTGTAATGCTCAACGCTGTTGCCGTTGATGATTTTGCCCGTATCCGTCAATTACTGAGGGAATTGGTCAATGGCTACGCGCCATCAGGTGAAATTGTCGACTGGATCTACCAGCAACAACAAAAAAGCTAATTGCTGCTTTTCGGTCTGCGCCGTGCCTTGCTGAAGGGTAACCAGGTCATTCATTCTCCCGTTACCGAATTCATGACGTTGAACCCTCATGCCATCGCCGCAGATTGCCGCGTGCCGCGTGTCGGTTGTTGAAGCCTACATGCTGGAAAACAAGATCCGTGCCCTGGTAGTGGTGGGGCCCGGCGGCGCCATGGTCGGTGTTGTCGAGATTTTCGACGGCAACCCTGGGTCTTGATACTAGGCCGCTTCTAACGCAGAAGCGGCCTAGTTCATCATCGCAGCTTAAACAATGGTCAACGGCGGGAACGACTTGACCAGATCATCGAGCGCCTTGATTTGCGCGAGGAAGGGTTCCAGCTTGTCCAGTGGCAGGGCGCTGGGGCCGTCACACTTGGCTTGATCAGGGTTAGGGTGGGCTTCCAGGAACAGGCCGGCCAGGCCCACGCCCATTCCCGCACGCGCCAGCTCTACTACCTGCTCACGCCTGCCCCCGGAAGCCGCGCCGGATGGGTCACGGTTTTGCAGGGCATGGGTAACGTCAAAGATGATCGGCAGATCTTCGCAGGTGCGTTTCATGACGCCGAAGCCAAGCATGTCCACGACCAGGTTGTCGTAGCCCATGCACGTGCCCCTGTCACACAAGATCAGCTGGTCATTACCCGCTTCCTTGAACTTGTGCACGATGTTCTGCATTTGCGACGGGCTAAGGAATTGCGGCTTTTTGATGTTCACTGGCTTGCCGGTTTTGGCGAGGGCGACCACCAGGTCTGTCTGACGGGCGAGGAAAGCCGGCAGCTGCAGTACATCGACCACTTCCGCGACCGGGGCCGCCTGGTAGATTTCATGAACGTCGGTGATGATCGGTACGCCGAACTCGGCCTTCACCTTTTCGAAGATCCGCAGCCCTTCTTCCATGCCGGGGCCACGGTAGGAGTGGATCGATGAGCGGTTCGCTTTATCAAAGCTGGCTTTGAACACATATGGGATGCCCAGCTTCTGTGTGACGCGCACGTATTCGGCACAGGCGGTCAGCGCCAGGTCTTCAGACTCGAGAACATTGATGCCGCCGAACAGCACAAAAGGAGCCGAGTTGGAGCATTCGATGGTGGAGTTGATCTTGATCATTTTTTACTCGATAGGCCCAGGGGCAGCCATTGGTTACATGGCAAAGGAATTGTGGTCAGCACGCCCTTGCTAACAGTGGATGGGCTGATTCTACAGCCTTTCTCCTGCTTTTTGAGCAAGGGCGGGTAGGGGAGCTTCTGGCCGGCCCTTATGGGTTCAATTTCGGTCAGAGGTGTCGTCGCATTTGACCACTGAGGCAAGGCGCTGGCTCAGGGTATTTACCCCCGCCTTGCTGGCAGCCTGAACGACAGCGCCGAAGAGGTTTCGACCCATTCCTGCCAACCTAGTGAGCGATATCCATCGGGCCTGAAGTGGTTGGGCGGATAATCGCGACGTCAACATGATAATTGGCATGCTCGGTGGAGCGAGCATCTGTACGCAGGGTTGCACTCAACACGACTTCTTGCTGACTGTTGATGTCTGCCAGGTAATGCTGAAACTGATGATCTTTCACCAGGATCAGCACCACGCACTGCGCGCCGCTTGCAAGTTGGTCTTTCATCTCTGCCTGGCTGAATGCAACTGCTACGTTCCGCTGGTAACTCTCAACCAGATCGCGCGTTACAAGGGTGTCCAGCGTCAGTGCCCCAGAGAGCCCACGGTGATTGGCTAGCCTGGACGCGGTCAGCACATGCCCACACATTTGCAGAAACAGCGACTCGTACCACTCCACAGCTCTACCCCTGCATCAAAAGACCAGTATAGATACCGTAAATTGCTTGAGCTTTCTACAAAGCATCATTCATCGGCATGCCTGAGTGATGGATGCACTGGGTGCTTTCGGCTGTCCAGGTTGCTACTGAGAACAGTCAAGGTGTAGCTGGGCGTTGGTGATCGTCTTCGTGGGCACATGCCGTAGGAACATGGCCGCGCAGATGTGGGAGGGGGTAGTTGAACGAGCGGAACTTGATGACAATATTTCTACCCTGGGCCTGTATCGGCGGGTCAAGGTTCGTGTGCGGTGAAGTGACCGCTTTTCGAGCGTAGGCAAAGTTGGTCGACCTGCTGACCAATTCGGTAATCAATTGTCCCGGTTTGTGGGTGTTTGGCTGCGGGAGTGGACGCTAGAGTGGTTAGCACAGCCGAAGGAAACCGGCTGCTGTAAAAGACCAACCCAAGGAGTGTTCACCATGCGTAACAACGTTCTGTCGTACCTGCTGCTGCCGCTGTTCGCCAGCCTGTCCTTTTCCCTCAGTGCCGCCCCGGCCAATACGGCAGCGGTTGCCGAACCGGTGCCGATAGTCAGCCAGCAGCAGGTGCAGCAGCCGCAACGGCTGGACCTGAACAAGGCCGATGCCCTGACCCTGCAGAAGGAGCTTAATGGCATTGGCAAGGCCAAGGCCGAGGCTATTGTGGCCTACCGCGAAGCGAACGGGCCGTTTGCCTCGGTGGATGAGTTGCTGGAGATCAAGGGGATAGGCAATGCCCTGCTGGAGCGCAACCGGGACAAAGTGATGGTGGAGTAACTGCAGGAGGGGCAGGGGTCATGCCAGTCAGTTAAGTAATTTGGGGCCGCTTTGCGACCCTTCGCGGGCACGCCCGCTCCCACAGGGGATCGCGCATTTCTTGAGTTCAGCACCTCAACGTGTGGGAGCGGGCGTGCCCGCGAAGGGCTGCAAAGCAGCCCCAGTAACGCTTAACTAACAGGCATTAGCCCCCAGCCCCGGGCAACGGCGGGCCGTCTCAGCGATCCCGCGCATCCTTGGCATCTGCCTCGGCGTTGCGCTCATGCACCTTGCGCAGTTGCTCATCGGTAAGCGGCAGTTTCTTGGCCGTGTCGCGCAACATCATCAACCCGCCGACGATGGAGCCAAGGGCTATGATGAGGATCAGCCAGGCATACCAGGGCATTGTCGTTCTCCTTTGATCGGGCCATGGGCAACGCTTGTGTAAAGTTTGAGCAATTACCCGTTCCGTTGGTTCAATTATAGGTGCCGGCCCGTGCTGGGCCAATTCCGTGACCTGCGGGCCCCAAAGCCCGCGCCACTTCGTTTACAATGCGCGCCGTTTTCGACTTGCCAAGAGACCCTGCCATGTCCGCCTGCCAGACGCCCCTGATCGTCGCCCTGGATTTCCCGACCCGTGATGCCGCCCTGAAGCTGGCTGACCAGCTTGACCCTGCGCTGTGCCGGGTAAAGGTGGGCAAAGAGCTGTTCACCAGCAGCGCTTCGGGCATTGTCGAAACCCTGTGCGCCAAGGGCTTCGAAGTGTTCCTCGACCTCAAGTTCCACGACATCCCCAACACCACGGCCATGGCGGTAAAGGCAGCGGCCGAAATGGGGGTGTGGATGGTCAACGTGCATTGCTCCGGTGGCCTGCGCATGATGGCGGCCTGCCGCGAAGAGCTGGCCAAGCGCAGCGGCCCGCAGCCGTTGCTGATTGGCGTGACCGTGCTGACCAGCATGGAACGTGAAGACCTGGCCGACATCGGCCTGGATGTAGACCCGCAAGAGCAGGTATTGCGACTGGCGGCATTGGCGCAGAAAGCGGGCATGGACGGGCTGGTTTGCTCGGCGCTGGAGGCACCAGCCTTGAAGGCGGCGCACCCCGCGCTGCAGTTGGTGACCCCGGGTATTCGCCCGGCGGGTAGCGCGCAGGATGACCAGCGCCGCATCCTCACCCCGCGCCAAGCGCTGGATGCCGGCTCGGATTACCTGGTGATCGGCCGGCCCATCAGCCAAGCGGCAAACCCTGGGCAGGCGCTGTCAGCCGTTGTTGCCGAAATTCGCAGCTGAGTGCCGAGCCATCGTTGGGCTAAAGCCTTCCGCGTTAGGCGCTCTGTTCACATGCCTGTGTTACGGTCACATCGAGTAAGCAGCCCGTGAGTTCCCCACTGTTGTCGAGAACGTCAATGTCAGCCGATGTATTAGTCGAATCCCCGGCCCAGCGCTGGGGAAGGAAGGTCAACAGCTATGTTCTCCCTTTGGGTTGGCTGGTCATGCTCACGGGCATGTTCTGGGTGGGGGAACGTTCTCTCTACCACAAGCTGTTCTATATCCTGCTGGCAGTGCCAACCTTGGTGGCGCTGCTATTGCAGCCGGCAATGCTGAAAAAGCTGGCCGGCAATCCTTTATTCATCGCATTCCTGGTGTTTTGTGCGTACACCATGCTGAGCATTGCATGGTCCGACTCGGCCAACTCCGCAGGGAGCTTGCTGAAAAGGCCGTTGTACATCGCCATGGTGCTGCTATCGGCAGGCATGATCAGCCTGCATGCCCCGGCCCATCTTCAGCAGTGCGTGCGCATCGCTGCAACTCTGGTAGGGATAGCGGCGGCCCTGTACCTCGGCTATTTCCTGCTTTACCAACGGCCAGCGGGTGCCAGCCGGCTGGAAGGTTACGGGGCCCTGTACAACCCTCTACTAACCGCTCATGTGCTGGGCGCTTTCACAGCCGTATGGCTGGCGTACTGGTTCCAGGCAAAACGCGTGCTCGACCCGATGTCGCTGGTGTGGCTGGCGATCCTGGGCGCCACGGTAGTAGCCACAGGTTCACGGACACCTTTGATGGGCCTGGGCGCGGCATTGGCGTGGCTGATTATTGTCGGCGACCGTAAACGCGGGCTGTTGGCGCTGGCTGCGGTGTTGGTCGCGCTGCTGGGCATGGTGCTGGTCTACCCGGAGGCCGTCACGCAGCGGGGCTTGTCCTATCGCCCGGCCATTTGGCTGGAGGCGCTGCGCCAGATTGGCGAGCATCCATGGCTGGGGCATGGTTACGACGCGCCCATGACCGTGATTATTCCGGGCCTCGCGCAAACGCTTGCCGACCCTCATAACATCGAGTTGGGCGTGCTGTACGCGGGCGGGGTGGTGGGCCTGGTGCTGTGGATGACGATCTACAGCCTGGCCATGTACTTCTGCTGGAATTATCGCAAGCACCCTGGCGTAACGCTGGCTGCCACCTGGCTGATCTTCGGCTTTGTTTCGGGCCTGACTGAAGGCAGTGCATTCATGTCACGCCCGAAAGAGCATTGGTTTCTGATCTGGATTCCGTTGGCGCTGGTCTACGGCCAGTCACTGATCCATTGGCAGCGCGGCCGCGTTACTTAAGACCAGAGCAACCGCCACAGCCCGCGCAGGGTCTTGCGGTTCCAGTACCTGAGCGGGATTTGCGCAAGCATTTCCCGGCTCAGCGCTTTGTCCCGGTTGGCGTACTTCAATAGCATGGAGTTGCGGAATTTCATGCAAACCTGCTCGTACTGCGGATGGTCGCTGAACACTGCAAAGGTTCGCAGTACGTTATCAACCATGAAGCGGCCGTTCTTGAAGGTATTGGTGGGGTGGTCACGGTACTGCGCCAGTACTTCACCCAACACGTCGATGTAATAACCGGCCCGGGCAATCGACAACTCGATGTAAACGTCTTCCAGGCGGATATCCGGGTTGAAGCCACCTACCTTTTCCAAGGCCTCACGGCGCAGCATCAAAGTGGCTGCCATGGGCCCTGGCTTGCGGTCGAGAAACAAGTCGTCGAAGTCCAGGCGGCGGAAGGGCAGGTTGCGGTTGCGCTGCTCACGGGCACCCATCACCTTGCCGTCCTGGTCGATGGTTTCGATGTTGGCTGAGCAAATTCCCACCTCGGGCTTGCCCTGCATATACGCCACCTGGGTGGCGATACGGTGCGCAAGCATGATGTCGTCAGAGCCAAAAGGCACTATCAGGTCGCCCTTGGCTTGCGCGATCGCATCGTTGAGGGTGCGTGCCAGGCCCTGGTTGGCCTGCAGGCGTAGGTAGAAACCGTGCTGCTGCTGCAAACGCTTGAGCAATGCGGGGCTGTCGTCCTTGGAACCGTCATCGATCACCAGAAGCTCGATATTCTTGTAGGTCTGGTTGATGACGCTCATGATGCTGGATTCGATGTAGCGCGCATGGTTGTAAGACGCGATGATCACTGTCACCAACGGATTGTCAGTAACGGCGTGATTCTCAGAACACATTTCAAACCCCTAGCGTTGATCCGTTTTGTCTGACGCTTAGGTGCAGACTGCCTGTTTGCCCAGGCCTGAAGTGATGGTAATCCAATGTCTTGCTCAGGCTTTACCCATTCTAAATGAAGGGGCAACGAAGGGATACGGCAGGTATCGGACAGGCAAGGTCAACCTGTGAATCCGGTACGCCGATGGGGGCTGCAATTCGCGGCGCCAGCAGGGCCACGGGCGCCTGCTGAGCGTGCGGGAATGAGGGGGGGCTGTGCTGCGCAGCCCGGCGTGAAGCCAGGCCGCAACTTCCGGGGGCTGCGCATTCGGGTAGGGTTAAACCTTCAGCACCAACTTGCCGAAATTCTCACCGTTGAACAGCTTCAGCAAGGTCTCTGGGAAGGTCTCCAGCCCCTCCACCACATCTTCCTTGCTTTTCACCTGCCCGCTGGCCAGCCACCCGGCAATTTCCTGTGCGGCCTTGCCGTACTCCTTGGTGTGGTCCATCACCACAAAGCCTTCCATGCGCGCGCGGTTCACCAGCAATGCCAGGTAGTTGGCCGGGCCCTTCACCGCTTCCTTGTTGTTGTACTGGCTGATGGCGCCGCAAATCACGATGCGCGCCTTGAAGTTGATGCGCGTCAGCACCGCGTCCAGAATCTCGCCGCCCACGTTGTCGAAGTACACGTCCACGCCTTTCGGGCATTCGCGCTTCAAACCGGCCAGCACGTCTTCGGCCTTGTAGTCGATCACCCCGTCAAAGCCCAGTTCGTCCTTCAGGTACTGGCACTTCTCGGCGCCGCCAGCAATGCCCACCACGCGGCAACCCTTCACTTTGGCAATCTGCCCGACAATGCTGCCCACCGCACCGGCCGCGCCGGAAATCACCACGGTGTCGCCAGCCTTGGGCTGGCCCACTTCCAGCAGGGCGAAGTAGGCGGTCATGCCGGTCATGCCCAGCGCCGACAGGTAGCGTGGCAGCGGCGCTAGGTTGGGGTCGATTTTGTGCAGGCCCTGGGGCTCGCCGGTGAAGTAGTCCTGCACGCCCAGCGCGCCGCTTACATGGTCGCCGGGCTTGAAGTCCGGGTGGTTGGAAGCCACCACCTCGCCCACGCCCAGCGCGCGCATCACCTGGCCCAGGGCCACGGGCGGAATGTAGGACTTGCCTTCGTTCATCCAGCCGCGCATGGCGGGGTCCAGCGACAGGTACAGGTTGCGCACCAGCACCTGGCCTTCGCCGGGTTGCTCGGCAGGTACGGTCTCGTAGCTGAAGTCGTCTCGGCGCACGGCACCCACCGGGCGTTTGGCGAGCAGGAAGCGGCGGTTGGTTTGGCTCATGACGGGGTCCTTGTAGGCAGTGGAGGGAAACAGGGCTTCAATCTACCCTGTTGATGAAGTCAGGTGCTTAATATCACTGACAAGCATGGCAGCCCAAATGCTCATGTGATGATGCTGCCCCGCCAGCCAACGCCTGACTATGCTCTGAACCCCACCATACCGTCACAGGAGCGCGCGATGAGCATGACCTTTTCTGGCCAGGTAGCCCTGGTTACCGGCGCGGCGGCCGGCATTGGCCGGGCAACCGCCCTGGCGTTCGCCCAGCAGGGTGTGAAGGTGGTAGTGGCCGACCGCGACACGGTCGGCGGTGAAGCCACCGTAGCGCTTGTCCAGGCAGCGGGGGGCCAGGCGCTGTTCATTGCCTGCGACGTAACCCGTGACGCATCGGTGCGCCAGTTGCACGACGAGCTGATGGCGGCCTATGGCCGGCTCGACTACGCCTTCAACAACGCCGGTATCGAGATCGAGCAGCATCGCCTGGCCGATGGCAGCGAGGCCGAGTTCGACGCCATCATGGGCGTGAACGTGAAGGGGGTATGGCTGTGCATGAAGTACCAGTTGCCGTTGCTGCTGGCCCAGGGCGGCGGGGTGATCGTCAATACCGCTTCGGTGGCAGGGCTGGGCGCGGCGCCGAAGATGAGCATCTACAGTGCCAGCAAGCATGCGGTCATCGGCCTGACCAAGTCGGCGGCCATCGAGTACGCCAAGAAGGGCATCCGCGTGAACGCCGTATGCCCGGCGGTGATCGACACCGACATGTTCCGCCGTGCCTATGAAGCCGACCCGCGCAAGGCTGAATTCGCCGCGGCCATGCACCCGGTCGGGCGCATTGGCAAGGTGGAGGAAATTGCCAGTGCGGTGCTTTACTTGTGCAGCGACGGCGCGGCGTTCACCACTGGCCACTGCCTGACCGTGGACGGTGGGGCGACAGCGATCTGATGAAACCGACTTCAGCGCAGCTAAAAGCGACAAGACATAGCTATTTGACACTATTCTGACGTCAGGCCCTTGTTCAGCAGCAGGCAACGTTGCCAACCTTGGCCTTCGGGTAACCTCGCAAGCACAAGGGGAATGGGCAATGGGCGCGAGCAAGCATGGTGTGCTGGCCAACCTGGGCATGGCCCGTAAACTGGGGCTGGGCTTTGCCCTGGTGCTGCTGCTGACACTGGCGGTCGCAGCCATTGGTGTTGCGGCGTTATACAGCGTGGGCCAGCGCTTCGACAGCTTGCGCCAGCTGGCCCAGTTCAATACCGACCTGCTGCGCTTGCGCCAGCACGAACAGGCATTTGCCCTGCGTTCCGACCTGAAACAGGCCGAGGCGCTGCGCAGCGGCCTCAAGGGCCTGGCCGAGCGCGCCCGTACCCTGCCGGCGCTGACGGCGGCAGAGTCCGACCTGGCGGCCTACGGCCAGGCATTCGAGGCCTTCGTGCAGGCGGTGCAGGCCAAGGAGCTGGCGCTGGACATGGCCAGCTGGTCGGTGTCCAGCGTGGCCAATAACCTGGATGTGCTGCAGGCCGGCCTGGCCGACGATGGCGTGTACACCCTCAAGCAGTCCCAAGGCCAGCAGGGCGGCGAGTTTCTCGAGCAAGCCGGCCAGGTGGCACAGGTGTCACGGCTGATGCTGCAGGCCATGGACGAAGCGCGGGTGCGCCTGGAGCAAAGCCGCAAGGGCGAAGAGGGTGTCAGTAAAGAGCGCATTGCCCAAACCGTCGAGGCGGCCAGCCTGGTCGGCCAGCTGCAGGGCGCCGTTACCGATGCCGGTTACCAGAGCGTGCTGGGCGAAGTGGCGGGGCACATCGCCAGCTTCTCGGAAAAGCTCAACGAATACACCGACGAATTGGCCCGTGAACAAGGGTTGAAGGACCAGTTGCAGGCCAGTGCCGAGCAGGTCACCGGCCGCGTCGACCAAGCCTACCTGGCGCAGGAGCAGGCACTGCAGGGCGAGCTGCAGCGCAATGCCCTGGCCATTGGCCTGGCCACGGTGCTGGCGCTGTTGGCCGGCGTGCTGGCGGCCTGGTTGATTACCCGCGCGGTGGTTGGCCCGCTCAAGCATGTGATCGCCCGCGCTCAACGCATTGCTGCGGGCGAGCTGGCGTTCGATGCCCAGGCGCCGCGGCGTGACGAAGTGGGGCAGTTGATGCAGGCCATGCAGCAGATGGCCGCGGGGCTGGCCGGTATTGTCAGTGGCTTGCAGCAGGGCATCGAGCAACTGGCAGGCAGTGCCCAGGCGCTGTCGGCGGTGACCGAACAGACCAACCGTGAGGTGGGCAGCCAGAAAGAGGAAACCGAACAGGTCGCCACCGCCATGCAACAGATGACCGCCACCGTGCACGATGTGGCGCGCAACGCCGAAGAAGCGGCCCAGGCGGCCGAGGCGGCAGACGCCAAGGTCGGCTCGGGTCAGCAGGTGGTGCGCCAGAGCATGCAGCGCATCGAACAACTGGCCGCCGCGGCGGAAACCGCCAGTGCCGGCATCGACAGCCTCAGTGCCGAAATCCATACCATTGGCGATGTGCTGGAAGTGATCAAGAGTGTGGCCGAGCAAACCAACCTGCTGGCGCTGAACGCCGCCATCGAAGCCGCCCGGGCCGGTGAGCAGGGGCGCGGTTTTGCCGTGGTGGCCGACGAAGTGCGGGCCTTGGCCAAGCGTACCCGCCAGTCCACCGAGCAGATCGAGACCCTGGTGGCCAGCTTGCGCGGCAATGCGCAGCAGTCGGTGGCGCAGATCCGCGGCAGTGCCGAACTGGTGCGTATGGCGGTGGCTGATGCGTTGCACACCGAAAGTGCGCTGGGCAGCATTGCCGCGGCAGTGTCGTTGATTCAGCAGATGAACCAGCAGATCGCCGCTGCAGCCGAGCAGCAGAGTTCGGTTGCCGAAGAGATCAGCCGCAGCGTCACACAGATCCGCGGCAGTGCCGACCAGGCGGCCTTGGCCATGCAGGATAATGCCCGGTCAAGTGTGGAGCTGGCGCAGTTGGGCACCGACCTGAAGGGGATGGTGGGGCATTTCAGGTTGTAGCCCAGGTGGTTTCTGGCGATGGCATCAGGGTTGCCAGGTGCTCGCCGTAGCATCTTCAGCGCCTGTTAGATCGAGCGCCGCCCGCGCGGCGCTCGATCTAACAGGCGCTGCATATCTTCTGACAAACACCTGTCAGCCCTGATGCAATCCCTGTGGGAGCTGGCTTGCCAGCGATAGGGCCGGTACAGGCAATAATGACCATCAGGCCTTGCGCGGGTTAAGAATCACCAGGGCCAAAACCCCCGCCACAATCCCCCAGAACGCCGACCCGATCGAGAACAGGGTCAGCCCCGACGCCGTCACCATGAAGGTAATCACTGCCGCCTCACGCTCGCGCGCTTCGCTCATGGCAACCGTCAGCCCGTTCATGATCGAGCCAAACAGCGCCAGCGCCGCAATCGACAGCACCAGCTCTTTCGGCAACGCGGCAAACAGCGCTGCCAGGGTCGCCCCGAACACCCCGGCGATGCCGTAGAAAATCCCGCACCACACCGCTGCGGTGTAGCGTTTGCTGGGGTCTTCATGGGCATGCGGCCCAGTGCAGATGGCCGCGCTGATCGCCGCCAGGTTGACCCCGTGCGAGCCAAACGGCGCCAGCAGCAGCGAGGCAAAACCGGTAGCCGAGATCAGTGGCGAGGCCGGTACCTGGTAGCCGTCGGCGCGCAGCACGGCCACGCCAGGCATGTTCTGCGAAGTCATGGCCACCACGAACAGCGGAATGCCGATGCTGATGGTGGCGGCCAGCGAGAAGCTCGGCGTGGTCCACACCGGCTTGGCCACTTCCAGGTGGAAGCCGCTGAAGTCCAGCAGGCCCAGCGCGCCCGACAGTGCGGTACCCACCAGCAAGGCCGCCAGCACGCAATAGCGCGGCGACAGCCGCTTGACCAGCAGGTAGCTGAAGAACATGCCCAACACCAGCAGGGTACGGTGCTGCGCCGCCACGAAAATTTCGCTGCCGATCTTGAACAGGATGCCCGCCAGCAACGCCGAAGCCAGCGACGCCGGAATGCGTTTGACCAGGCGCTCGAAGCTGCCGGTCAGCCCGCACACCAGCACCAGCACCGCGCAGGTGATGTAGGCGCCAATGGCCTCGCCATAGCTGACCCCGCCCAGGCTGGTGATCAGCAGCGCTGCGCCGGGGGTGGACCAGGCAATGGTGATGGGGGTGCGGTAGCGCAATGACAGGCCGATACTGCACACCGCCATGCCAATCGACAGCGCCCAGATCCACGACGAGATCTGCGCAGTGGTCAGCCCGGCCGCTTGGCCGGCCTGGAACATCAGCACCAGCGAGCTGGTATAACCGGTGAGCATGGCGATGAAGCCGGCGACCACCGCCGACGGGGCGCTGTCTGCCAGGGGCCGCAGGCGTGCGGAAGTGGCATTGGTCATGAACAAAGTCCTTGTAAAGGTGTAAGCAGTTTTTTCAGACTACAGCCAGCAAGGTGGATCCTTGCCATACAGCGGCCATTGCTTTTAGCCGTACAGTCGCCAACTATTGGGCGCAATTGCAAAACTGCTTTGCAGGGAGGGGCGATGTACAAGGTTTATGGCGACTACCAGTCGGGTAACTGCTACAAGGTCAAGTTGATGTTGAGCCTGCTGGGCCGGCCGTACGAATGGCACCCGGTGGACATTCTCAAGGGCGAGACCGAAACGCCGGCGTTTCTGGCGATGAACCCCAATGGCAAGGTGCCGGTGCTGGAGCTGGAAGACGGCACTTACCTGTGGGAGTCCAACGCCATTCTCAATTTCCTGGCCGATGGCAGTACATTCCTGCCCAGCGAGCCGCGCCTGCGCACTCAGGTGTTGCAGTGGCAGTTCTTCGAGCAGTACAGCCACGAGCCGTACATTGCCGTGGCGCGTTTCATCCAGTTTTACCTGGGGCTGCCAGATGAGCGTATGGAGGAATACAAAAAGCTGCACAAGGGCGGCTACAAGGCCTTGAAGGTGATGGAACGCCAGTTGCAGATGACCCCGTACCTGGTCGGTGAGCAGTATTCGATTGCCGATGTGGCGTTGTATGCCTACACCCATGTGGCCCATCAGGGCGGGTTCGACCTGGCCGATTACCCTGCCGTTCGCGCCTGGCTGGCGCGGGTTGCCAGCCACTCGAGGCATGTGCCGATGGTGGGTTGACCGCTAACCTGTACCGGCCCCATCGCTGGCAAGCCAGCTCCCACAATCAATAAGTTGTGTATTGTTGTGTGGGAGCTGGCTTGCCGGCGATAGGGCCAGTGCAGGAAAGCTGAAACCTGTCAGGCCGAAGCAAACCGCTCATCCAGGTAGGCAATGATGGCCTTGGACTCATACATCCAGGTCACCTTGCCCGCTTCTTCAATGCGCAGGCACGGCACTTTCACCCGGCCGCCACCTTCTTGCAGGGCCTGGCGGTGCGCCGAGTCGTTCTTGGCATCACGCAGCGCCACCGGTACGTTCAGGCGGTGCAGGGTGCGGCGGGTCTTGACGCAGAACGGGCAGGCATGGAACTGGTACAGCGCCAGGCCCTTGGCCGCCTGGTCGACGCGGGCCTGGGCGGCGGCGTCGCGCTTGCGCTTGGCCGGGCGGCTGATCCAGTCTGCGAACACGATGACTTGGCCGAGGCCAACCCGCAGGGCTTTGACGATCATGGGCAACTCCTGAAATGCAAAAGCCGACCTGCAAGGGTCGGCTCGGGGTCTGCAGCCAATTACTTGATCAGGCTGAGGAACTCGCTGCGGGTGGCGGCGTTGTCGCGGAATTCGCCCAGCATCACCGAGGTGATCATGGTCGAGTTCTGTTTTTCCACACCGCGCATCATCATGCACATGTGCTTGGCTTCGATCACCACGGCCACGCCGGCGGCACCGGTAACCTGCTGGATAGCCTCGGCCACCTGGCGGCTGAGGTTTTCCTGAATTTGCAGGCGGCGGGCGAACATGTCGACGATGCGCGCGACCTTCGACAGGCCCAGCACCTTGCCTTTGGGCAGGTAGGCCACGTGCGCCTTGCCGATGAACGGCAGCATGTGGTGTTCGCACATCGAATACAGCTCGATGTCCCGGACCAGTACCATTTCGCTGTTGTCAGAGCTGAACAACGCGTTGTTGGTCACTTCTTCCAGTGTTTGCTCATAACCGCGGCAAAGGTACTTCATCGCCTTTGCAGCCCGCTTGGGCGTGTCGAGCAGGCCCTCGCGGGAGACGTCCTCGCCAAGCTGGCTGAGGATCTCGGTGTAGTTCTGTTCCAGGGACATGGATCTACCTTGGGAAAAAATCGCAAAAACGAAGGTTACGGCGGCGCGCGCGGCGCTGCAAGCGCGGCGTTACTCGTCGCGGCCTTCGAGCATGGTTCGCTTGAGCATCACATACACGGCACCGGTGCCGCCATGGCGGGCACTGCACGAGGCAAAGCCGAGCACCTGCGGGTGCTGGCGCAGCCAGGTGTTGACGTGGCTTTTGATCATCGGCCGCTTGCCGTCCAGGCGCGCAGCCTTGCCATGGGTCACGCGCACGCAGCGCACTTCCAGCTTGGTGGCTTCGGCGATGAAGGCCCACAAGGTTTCGCGGGCCTTCTCCACGGTCATGCCATGCAGGTCGAGGCTGCCCTCGAACGGGATCTGCCCCAGTTTCAGCTTGCGCAGTTGGGTTTCCTGCACGCCGTCGCGGCGCCACATCAGTTCGTCTTCGGCGCCCACGTCGATCACGAACTGGTCAGACATACCGTCGATGACCAGCGCCTTGTCACTGCGAACGGTCGCCGCCTGGCGCAGGCCGGCCAGCTGCTGGCGGTCGGCCTTGGGCTTGCCGACTTCGGCGCGGTCGTGGCGGATCGGCTTTACGCCGCGCACTTCGGCCTTGAACAGGGAAAAATCGTCGTCTTGCATGGTGCCTCCACGTGGGCGGCGTAGTTTACGCGACTGTGGGGGCTTTATGCAGCCAAACAAAACCCTCAATCATGCTTCTTCATCAGGTGCGGCGACAGGTTCAGCTCACGCCCGCGCCGCAGGCGAATGCGGCTGCGCCGCCACAAGCGCACGCCCAGCCACAGCAGCAGCAAACCAGCCACGGTAACGATGCTGGACAACGTCTTGTTGGCATTGAGTTCCTGCAGGGCAGGGTAGTTGCCGAGCAGGCCAGCGATGCCGGCCATGGCCAGCAGTACGCCCAGGGTCGCCAGCAGGGCGGACAGCCCGGCCGCCAGGCGGGCGCCCCAATTACGCGGTTGGCGCGGGCGCAGGCGCTTGGCGTCGAAACTGCCTTTGAGCTTCATTCCGCTCTCCTCTGTGGATATCCGGAATTCGACCTGCCGCCGCCCCTTGGGTTCCGCCCGGCAGCCGGGCGGTCGTGCCAGGGCCTCAGATCAGGCTGGCGGTAGGGGCCACGCAGGCGAAGTTGTCGGCCATCACGGCCATTTCGCACTGGTGAATCTGCGCGGCCGGTATAACCCCGTCCTTGAACGCCAGGTCGCGGGTTGCCGAAGCGTCTTCTACCAGTGTGCACCGGTAACCATAGTCTTTGGCGCGGCGCACGGTGGTGCTGACGCTGGAATGGCTCATGAAACCGCACACGATCAGGTCCAGGTGCCCCAGTTCCTGCAGCGTTTCGTGCAGCTTGGTGTTCTTGAAGGCATTGGGCATGCGTTTTTCGATGACGATTTCGCCCTCCAGCGGCTCCAGCCCTGGAATGAACTGGCCAGCGGGCCCCTGTGGGTCGAAACGGCCACCCACCGTGCCCAGGTGGCGAACATGGATGATCGGACGGCCGCTTTTGCGCGCGGCGTCGAGCAACCTGGCGATGTTGGCCACGGCCTCGTCCATGCCCGACAACTGCAGGGGCCCACTGAGGTACTCCTTTTGCGCATCGATGATGATCAGGCTGGCGTGGCTCAGCTTGGCCGGCGGGTAATCGCGGCCAGTGAGGCGGAACATCGTGGTTGGAACGGACATCAAGGGCTCCTTGGTAGGGCTTTTGTGCACCTATTCTCCCCTGCATTGGCGCCAATGGGAATGGTTGACAACGCAAGTGGCATGGTTACTGGCCTGTGGCTAGCCCGGCAACGCTGCGATGGAACAAATCTGTGCCCCAGGCTGTTAGACTTTTGTCCGTTCTGAATTAGGAGTACCCCGTGATCACATCCCGCCTGCGCACCCTGCGCGACTACATCCGCTGGGCAGTCAGCCGCTTCCATGAGCATGACCTGTTCTTCGGCCATGGTGCCGACAATGCCTGGGACGAAGCCCGTCTGCTGGTGCTGGGTGCGGTGCACCTGCCATGGGAGGTGGCCGACAGCTACCTGGACTGCATGCTCGAAGACGATGAGCGGGTGCGCCTGCAGCACCTGCTCAAGCGCCGTATCGAAGAGCGCGTGCCAACTGCCTACCTGTTGGGCGAGGCCTGGTTCTGCGGCATGTCGTTCATTGTCGACGAGCGCGTGCTGGTGCCGCGCTCACCCATTGGCGAGCTGATCGAAAAGCGCTTCGAGCCGTGGTTGGCCAACGAGCCGGCACGCATTCTGGACCTGTGCACCGGTTCGGGCTGCATCGGCATCGTCGCCGCCGACGTGTTCCCCGAGGCCGAAGTGGTGCTGGCCGACCTGTCGTTCCAGGCCCTTGAAGTGGCCAACCAGAACATCGAGCGCCACGGCCTGGACGCCCGTGTGTACACCGTGCAGGGCGACGGTTTTGCCGGCTTGCCGGGGCAGCGCTTCGACCTGATCCTGTCCAATCCGCCATACGTCGACGCTGAGGACTTCGACGACATGCCGGCCGAGTACCACCACGAGCCGGAGCTGGGCCTGGCCTGTGGCAATGATGGCCTGGACCTGGTGCGGCGCATGCTGGCCGAAGCGGCCGACCACCTCACCGAAAAAGGCTTGCTGATTGTCGAAGTGGGCAACAGCCAGGTGCATGTGGAGGCGCTGTACCCCGAGGTAGACTTTGCCTGGCTGGAGTTCGAGCGCGGCGGGCATGGGGTGTTCATGCTGACCGCTGAGCAGTGCCGCCAGCACCAGGAGCTGTTCAAGGGCCGCGTCTGATTCCGAGCGGGGCTGCTTTGCAGCCCATTCGCGGGCACGCCCGCTCCCACAGGTATATCACCGGTCCATGTGGGGGCGGGCAAGCCCGCGAAACAGGCAACGCGGTCTTAACGGGTTGCAATCCAGATCAGCAGCCCCGCCTGAAACACCGCAAACGCCACCAGGCACGTAATGGTAAAGCGCAGCCCGCCATCTTCACGCTGGTACTTGGCCACCCGCTCATCACGCTCGCGCAGCTGTGCGTCTTTTTCCTGCAACTGCTGGTCTGCCTGCTGCAGCAAACTGGCCGCATCAAGGATAGCCACCCGTTGCAGCCGTTCATTGCTCCAGGCTGCTTTCAACTGCCCCACAGGCATTTCCACGGTGCGGCCTTTCAGGTGTTGGGCGTCTTCGTACTCCACCTCGATGCCCACCCCACGCAGGCAGTGGTCACGGCGCAGGCGCGAGTCTTCGTTAAGGGCGTCCTTGTTCGGCAAGGGCATGCCCTCGACCTGGTAATGCGACCATTTGCGCTGCAACCACTGCGCGGCCTGGGCCAGCAGGAAGCGGCCGATGCCGCGGTTGACCGGCTCCAGCTGCAAGCCCTGGGCGTTGCCGATACGCACCCGGCGTTCGGCATGGTCCACGCGGATGTCCAGGCGGTTCTGTTCCTTGTGTACCTTCTGCCCAGGCAGCTGGATCTCCATGCGCAGCAGGCTGTGGGCCTTGTCATGGCGCTCGGCATAGCCGAACTGCACAAAGCGCAGCGGCCGGGCGCCGGTGCTGCGGTCGGTGGGCAGCGCGGCCAGGCGCAATAGCTGGAAGTGTTCGACCGGCAGGTCGGCCCAGGGCTGGGCGGGGTTGTCCTGGGGCTCTTCGGCCGGCTCTGCGGCGGCGGGGGCAATGGTCATCGGGGCTGGTCCTCGGCTATGCCTGCTGTATCGGCAGGCAGGCCGCAGACCTGAGGCCGTTGCCTCAGGCCGAAGGCAAATGCTGGATGAAGGTCACGATTCGCTCACCCAGTTCGCGGGCCAGGGGCAACTCAGGGTTGAGGTAGCTGTCGCGTTGCTGGCTCATGTCTTTGGGGCTGATACGCAGCATGTGGTTCATGCCGTCGATCAACACCAACTGCGCATCCGGCTTGGCTGCCTTGAGCCGTTCGGCGTCGGCCACGTCCACCTGCACATCGTTGCGCCCTTGCACGATCAGCGCCGGCATCGGCAGGCGGGCGAAGGCGGCGGCGGGGTTTTGCCGGAACAGGGTAATCAGGTAGGGCTGCACACTAGGGCGGAACACCTGGCGCAGCGGTGCCGGCACGTCCAGGCTGGTTTGCCCGGCCTGCAGGCGGTCGAGCAGGGCGCTGCCACCGGCCAGTTGCGCCGGCGGCAGGCGCTGGGCCAGCTGCTCGCGCAACACGTCGGCCATTGGCCGGCCGCTGCCGGCCAGGGTAATCACGGCGCTGGCCCCGGCCTGTTCGGCGGCCAGGCTGGCAATCAGCGCACCTTCACTGTGGCCGATCAGGATCAGCGGGCCAAAGCGCGGGTCGGCCTTGAGCTTGTGGCTCCAGGCGACCACGTCGGCCACATAGCGCTCCACGCTCAGGTCCCGCTCATCGGGTGCGGCAGGCTGGCTGGCAGCCACGCCACGCTTGTCGTAGCGCACGCTGGCAATGTGTTCGTTGGCCAGCAGCAGGGCCAGGCGCTTGAGGTTGTCGACCCTGCCCGAGGCCGGGTTGTTGCCGTCACGGTCGGTAGGGCCAGAGCCGGCAATGATCAGCACCACCGGCGGCGGTGTGGCTTGCTGCGGCAGCAGCAAACTGCCGTGCAGCACGCCCTGGCCGGTGTCGAGGTCGATGGGGCGTTGCAGCACGGTGGGGGCGGCGGCCTGGGCCAGGCCGGTACACAGCAAGAGGAACAGGGCGACAAGGCGCGACATCATGCGGTACTACATGGGGAGATGTGCGTTTGACCCAGTGTTTTGGGGAAGGTTCTGGGGGCTTGGCAGGTTTGGCCTCTTCGCGGGCATGCCCGCTCCCATAGGGGGCGATATCTGTGGAAGCGGGCGTGCCCGCGAAAGGGCCAGCACAGGCGATCAAACCATCTGTATACTGCCGCTTTCGTCCATTTCAGGCAGATCTCGCGGAGCGTCCATGTCCGGCAATACCTACGGCAAGCTGTTCACTGTCACCACCGCTGGCGAAAGCCACGGCCCGGCGTTGGTCGCCATTGTCGACGGGTGCCCACCGGGCCTGGAAATTTCCCTCGCCGACCTCCAGCACGACCTGGACCGGCGCAAGCCCGGCACCAGCCGGCACACCACCCAGCGCCAGGAAGCCGACGAGGTGGAGATTCTGTCCGGCGTATTCGAAGGGCGCACCACCGGTTGCTCGATCGGCCTGTTGATCCGCAACACCGACCAGAAGTCCAAGGACTACTCCGCTATCAAGGACCTGTTCCGCCCGGCCCACGCCGACTACACCTACCACCACAAGTACGGCCTGCGCGATTACCGCGGCGGCGGCCGCAGCTCGGCCCGCGAAACCGCCATGCGCGTGGCCGCCGGTGCCATCGCCAAGAAGTTCCTGGCCAGCCAGGGCATCACCGTGCGCGGCTACATGAGCCAGCTGGGGCCGATCGAAATCCCGTTCAAAACCTGGGAATCGGTGGAGCAGAACGCCTTCTTCAGCCCCGACCCAGGCAAGGTGCCGGAGCTGGAGGCGTACATGGACCAACTGCGCCGGGACCAGGATTCGGTGGGCGCCAAAATTACCGTGGTTGCCGAAGGCGTGATGCCTGGCCTGGGCGAGCCGATTTTCGACCGCCTCGACGCCGAACTGGCCCACGCACTGATGAGCATCAACGCGGTCAAGGGCGTTGAAATCGGCGCCGGTTTCGCCAGCGTGGCCCAGCGGGGCACCGAGCACCGTGACGAGCTGACCCCTGAGGGCTTCCTCAGCAACAATGCCGGCGGCATTCTGGGTGGCATTTCCTCGGGGCAGCCCATCGTGGCCCACCTGGCGCTGAAGCCGACGTCCAGCATCACCATCCCGGGGCGTTCCATCGACGTGGATGGCAACCCGGTCGAGGTGATCACCAAAGGCCGCCACGACCCGTGCGTGGGTATTCGTGCCACGCCGATCGCCGAAGCGATGATGGCCATTGCCCTGATGGACCACCTGCTGCGCCACCGTGCACAAAATGCCGATGTGCAGGTGACTACCCCGGTGCTGGGCCAGCGCTGATCTGCCTGCACCGGCCCCATCGCTGGCAAGCCAGCTCCCACAGGGTCACCACAAACCAGAACATTGTGGGCCACCTGTGTGAGCTGGCTTGCCAGCCGTCGGGCCGCTACAGGCCCCCAACAAGGCCGCCCCATGCAACCCATCCCTTACTGGCGCCTGTCCAGCTTCTACCTGTTCTATTTCGCCCTGCTCGGTTCCACCGCGCCGTTCCTGGCCCTGTACTTCGACCACCTGGGCTTTAGCCCGGCGCGCATCGGCGAGCTGGTGGCCATCCCTATGCTGATGCGCTGCATTGCCCCCAACCTGTGGGGCTGGCTGGGCGACCGCAGTGGTCAGCGCCTGCTGATCGTGCGCCTGGGGGCGCTGTGCACGCTGGCCAGCTTCTCCCTGGTGTTCTTCGGTAAAAGCTACGCCTGGCTGGCGCTGGTAATGGCCCTGCATGCGTTCTTCTGGCACGCGGTACTGCCGCAGTTCGAGGTCATCACCCTGGCCCACCTGCATGGGCAAACGGCACGCTACAGCCAGGTGCGCCTGTGGGGCTCGATCGGCTTCATCCTCACCGTGGTGGGGTTGGGCCGTGTATTCGAGTGGCTGAGCCTGGACATCTACCCGCTGGCGCTGGTCATCATCATGGGCGGTATCGTCGCCGCCAGCCTGTGGGTGCCCAATGCCCAGCCGGTGGAGCAGGGCGAGCGCAGCGCTGCCGGCGGCTTCCTGCGCCAACTGCGTGCGCCCGGTGTGATCGCCTTCTATGCCTGCGTGGCGCTGATGCAGCTCAGCCACGGCCCGTACTACACCTTCCTTACCCTGCACCTGGAACACCTGGGCTACAGCCGTGGCGCCATCGGTTTGCTGTGGGCACTGGGGGTGGTGGCCGAGGTGTTGATGTTCATGTGCATGAGCCGCCTGTTCGCCCGTTTCAGCGTGCAGCGTGTGTTGCTGGCCAGTTTCCTGCTGGCCGCCGTGCGCTGGCTGCTGTTGGGCAATTTGGCGGCCGAACCGGCGGTGCTGGTTTTCGCCCAGCTGCTGCATGCGGCCACGTTCGGCTGTTTCCACGCCGCCAGCATCGCGTTCGTGCAGGCCAGCTTCGGCGCTCGCCAGCAGGGCCAGGGCCAGGCCTTCTACGCCGCGCTGTCGGGTACCGGCGGCGCATTGGGGGCGTTGTATTCGGGCTACAGCTGGAAACTGCTGGGGCCCAGCTTCACCTTTGGTATGGCCAGTGCCGCAGCCTTGGCTGCAGCCGTTATCATTGGCCTTTGTTCGCAACCGACCAGGACCCGCCCCTGATGAGCATTCTCAGCGTTTTCCACACCGCCAGCCCGGCATTGCCGCACAAGGTGTTGACCCACCACGATGACATCGCCGCAACCCTGGCTGAACACGGCGTTCGTTTAGAACATGCCGAACCTGGTGTGCGGGTGCGCCCGGGCAGTGCGCAGGACGAGGTGTTGGCGGCGTGCCGCGCGTACCTGGACCAGCTGATGACCGCGCAGGGCAGCAAGGCATTCGTACTGCTCAACCGTGACGGCCAGGACCCCGCGCAGGTTGATGTGCGCGATGAACACGTGCATGACGCCGACGAGGTTTTCGCCGTGATCAGCGGGCGCGCGCAGGTGGGGCTGCGGGTGGGCGAGTGGGTGTATTCGGTGTTGTGCGAGAAGGGGGATCAATTGCACGTGCCGGCTGGCACGCGGCGCTGGGTGGAGCTGGGTGAGGCGCCGTTCTGCCTGGCCTTGCGTTTGTACGGCAGCGAGCAGGGTGCGCAAGCGAGGTTTACCGGGGATGTGAGTGCGCGGGCATTTCTGGGCATCGACGAGTTGTAATGCCTGCACCGGCCTCTTCGCGGGTAAACCCGATCCTACACGTGGCATCACGCATTCAGTGTAGGAGCGGGTTTACCCGCGAAGAGGCCCGTTCAGGCAGCACGACACTCAGCGGTAGGTCGGCAAGGCAAACCGTTGCTGGCTCTGCAGCATCGAGATCACCGGCAGCTCACTGGCCTGTTCAGCCAGGTCACGGCGGATGGCACTGATGGCCCACGACAGCTGCTCGGCGCTGTGCATTTGCCCATAGGTCAGTACGCGTCGGGTCACTTTGCCATCAGCCGCACGCAGGGTCAGCAGCACGCCGCCGTCCGGGCGAGCCTGGGTGGTCACTTCGTAGGCCGAAAATACCGAGACGAATTTTTGCTGAATAAGGTCCATAGCAACTCCTGGCTGTTGTGTGGCAGACATGAGTAGGTAGTTGCAGTGACCGTGCCAGAATCTGAATTCATGAAAAGTCCTTTAAATTCAGTGGCTTGCAATGATTTTGCAGAAGCGCTTCCGTGCAGCTTGCAAGGTCGTGCATTTTGCACAGTGCAATTTGCACGAAGCGGGCGGTGGCTATCGGCGCAATAGAATATGAACCTTTGACCGCAATTGCGTGCCTGACAAACACTTGGGCAATCATTTACGCAAGGAGGTTCCCGATGACCAGCCAAGCCGCACACGCCACCATGACCGATGACGAAACCGCAGCCTTTGCCGAGCAGGTGTTTGAACGGGCCCGCCAGGGCGATGCCGAGATGCTCGAGCGCTTGCTCGCCAGCGGCCTGCCGGCCAACCTGCGTAACCACAAAGGGGACACCCTGCTCATGCTGGCCAGTTACCACGGTCACCATGACGCAGTGCGTGTGCTGCTGGCCCACGGCGCCGACCCGCTGATTGCCAACGACAACGGCCAGTTGCCGATAGCCGGTGCCGCCTTCAAGGGCGACCTGGCAATGATCCGCCTTTTGCTCGAGCACGGCGTGCCGGTAGACGCAGCGGCCCAGGATGGGCGCACGGCGCTGATGCTGGCGGCCATGTTCAACCGCTGCGAGATACTCGATTACCTGTTGGCCGAGGGCGCCGACCCGGCGCGCCAGGACGCCCGCGGGGCCACCGCGCTGATGGCCGCGCGCACCATGGGCGCGGTGGATACCGCAGCACGCCTGCAAGTGCAGGCCGGCTAACGGCCTGGGGGCATTTGCGGCTATCCTTGGCGACTTTCACCCGCCGCAGGCCCCCCTCATGAAAACTCAGTTGCTCGAATTCATCAGCCTCATTGGCGCTGGCTGCATGCGCGAGGCCGACATCGAGCGCATCGCCGACGAGGCCGCCCAGGCTTACGCCGACCCGGCCGCGTTCCTTGCCGCCAACCCTGATATCAACTACGACGACACCTTCCCGATCCCGCTGGGCGAATGGGTGGTGCTGGGCAGCCTGCCGGACACCGTGGTGTTCCAGGCCGACAGCTACCAGGCGCTGTTCCAGCAGATCAGCGACTCGTTCGACAACAGCGTGCCGTTCACCCTCAAGCCCAAACAACTGGCCCGCACCGAGCCGCTGACTGCCTTGAACCGCATTCAGGTGCAGATGGGCGCGCTGAACAAGGAGGCTGGCGGTTATGTGCTGCTGAACTTCAGCCAATTGCTGGATGACGAGCTGCAGATGGTGATGGTGGGCCAGCACGACCTGGCGCGGGTGCTGGAACTGGGCGCCGAGCTGGGGATCAAGGTCGAGCCAGCCCTTGAAGCGCTGAAAGTTGCCGTGCATGCCTGAGGGCCTGTACAGCCAACCCAAAACTTCAGCCCAGCGCGGTATCCAGAAACATCATGACCGCAAACCCACCCATCAACCCTAGGGTCGCCGCCGTCTGGTGCCCATTGCGGTGTGTTTCGGGAATCACTTCGTGGCTGACCACGAAGATCATCGCCCCGGCCGCCAGGCCCATGCTGATGGGGTAGGCGAGGGCGAAGCCGGTCGAGATACCCAGCCCGATCACCGCACCCAGCGGTTCCATCAGCCCCGAACCAATGGCCACCAGTGCAGCCTTGAAGTTCGACAAGCCGGTAGCGCGCAAGGCCAGCGCCACGGCCAGGCCTTCGGGGATGTCCTGGATGGCAATGGCGCTGGTCAGCGGCAGGCCGATGTTCAGATCGCCGTTGGCAAAGCTCACGCCAATCGCCATGCCCTCCGGCAGGTTGTGCAAGGTAATCGCCAGCACGAACAGCCACACCCGGTTGATGCGCTCGGCATCGGGGCCACACGGGCCGGTGCTTTCATGCTCGTGCGGGGTGAAGCGGTCCAGGCCCAGCATCAGTAGCACGCCCAGGCCCATGCCCAGTACCACGGTGAACGCCGCCGCCGGGCCGCTGCCGGTGATTTCGCGGGCGGCGTCCAGCCCCGGCAGAATCAGCGAAAACGAACTGGCTGCCAGCATCATGCCGGCGGCGAAGCCCAGCATCACGTCCTGGGTGCGTGCGCTCACATCGCGCAGCACCACCGCCAGCACTGCCCCCAGTGCCGTGGCGCCGAACCCCGACAACCCGCCCAGCAGCGCCAGGTGCAGGTTGTCGGCATGGTCGCCGTTCACCGCGTTCCAGAAGCTGGCCGCCAGCAATGCACAAACCGCCAGCAGGCTCAGCGCCAGCCCGGCGCTGAGCCACGGGGCATTCACGACCTGTTGGCGCCAGGCGTTGCGCAGCGAGGGTGGGGTAGGGCTTTGGGACTGTGCGACGGGCATGCGGACCTCGGTTCAATGGCTGCTGGCAGTTTACTCAGGGACCTGCCGCCACCGCCAAGGATTCCCTTCTATTGCCGTGATAGCTGACTATGCTGTGCAGCACAGCCTCTGAAAGGGAGTCAAAGCATGGGGTCGACATTCAACAGCCTGGTTGGGCTGATCATTCTGGCGCTGGACATCTGGGCCATCCTCAACGTGATCAAGAGCGGCAGCGAGGTGGGCAGCAAGGTGTTGTGGATTTTGCTGATCGCACTGCTGCCCGTGGTGGGCCTGGTGATCTGGGCCATCGCCGGGCCGCGGGGGAATGTGCGGATCTGAATGCCTGTGCTGGCCCTATCGCCGGCAAGCCGGCTCCCACAGGCCCCCACAATGCCTGGGGCTGTGGAGACCCTGTGGGAGCCGGCTTGCCGGCGATAGGGCCGGAACAGACAAAAGCGGCAACACCCGCGTGACAAAATTTTCACATTGGTTTAAACAGAATCCGCACCCGCACAATGCTGCGTTGGCCCAGTGCCAACGCCCTCTTCGCAACCCGCAATCCTAGGACCTTCCCATTCATGGCTAACACGGACGCCTTGAAGCAACGGGGCGCGCGAGCACCGTTCTCGCCGACCCTGAAATCCCACCTGGCCTACACGCTGCTCAGCGGCCTGGTGATCATGCTGATGCTCAGCCTCGTGCGCCTGGCGCTGTTGGTCTACAACAGCGATATGGTCGGCGACACCCCTTACTCCACCGTCGCCGAAGGCTTCGTCAACGGCTTGCGCTTCGACCTGCGGGTGGTGGTGTACCTCAGCATTCCGCTGTTGCTGGCCATGCTCAGCCCGTGGGCCATGGCCCGGCGAGGGGTGTTCCGTTTCTGGCTGACACTCACCTCCAGCGTGGTGATGTTCCTTGGCCTGATGGAAATGGACTTCTACCGCGAGTTCCACCAGCGCCTCAACGGCCTGGTCTTCCAGTACATCAAGGAAGACCCGAAAACCGTACTGAGCATGCTCTGGTACGGCTTCCCGGTGGTGCGCTACCTGTTGGCCTGGGCTTTCGGCACCTGGCTGCTGAGCCTGCTGTTCAAGGGCATCGACCGCATCACCCGGGGCCAGGGAGCACAACGCGTGGCGCCGTGGTACAACCGCCTGGCCGTGTTCATGGTGGTCTTGCTGGTGGCCGTGGTCGCCGCCCGTGGCACGCTGCGCCAAGGCCCGCCGATGCGCTGGGGCGATGCGTTCACCACCGACTCCAACTTCGTCAACCAGCTGGGCCTGAACGGCACCCTGACCCTGATCGACGCCGCCAAGAGCCGCTTCGGCGAAGACCGCGCCAACATCTGGAAGCCGGTACTGGAGCAGGGCCTGGCCACCGAAACCGTGCGCAAGCAATTGCTGACCCCGAACGACACCCTGGTCGATGCCGACGAAGCTGCCGTGCGCCGCGACTTCCTGCCGCCGGCCGAGCGCACCCTGGCGGTCAAGAACGTGGTGGTGATCCTGATGGAAAGCTTTGCCGGCCACTCGGTCGGTGCGCTGGGTAGCCCGAACAACATCACCCCGTACTTCGACAAGCTGGCCAAAGAGGGCCTGCTGTTCGACCGCTTCTTCTCCAACGGCACGCACACCCACCAGGGCATGTTCGCCACCATGGCCTGCTTCCCCAACCTGCCGGGCTTCGAGTACCTGATGCAAACCCCGGAAGGCGGCCACAAGCTGTCGGGCCTGCCAGCCCTGCTCAGCGCCCGTGACTACGACGACGTCTACGTCTACAACGGCGATTTCGCCTGGGACAACCAGTCCGGGTTCTTCGGCAACCAGGGCATGACCACCTTCATTGGCCGTAACGACTTCGTCAACCCGGTGTTCTCCGACCCGACCTGGGGCGTGTCCGACCAGGACATGTTCGACCGCGGCAACGAGGAGCTGGCCAAGCACGATGGCAAGAAGCCGATCTATGCGTTGCTGCAGACCCTGTCCAACCACACGCCGTATGCGCTGCCCAAAGACCTGCCCGTCGAGAAGGTGACCGGCCAGGGCCGCCTGGACGAGCACCTGACCGCCATGCGTTATTCGGACTGGGCGCTGGGCCAGTTCTTCGAGAAGGCGCGCAAAGAGCCGTACTTCAAGGACACCCTGTTCGTGATCGTTGGCGACCACGGTTTCGGCAACCACCAGCAGGTCACCGAGCTGGACCTGGGCCGTTTCAATGTGCCGCTGCTGCTGATTGCCCCGGGCATTCAGGAGAAGTTCGGTGCGGTCAACCACACCGTGGGCACCCAGGTCGACATCGTGCCGACCATCATGGGCCGCCTGGGTGGCAAGGCCCGCCACCAGTGCTGGGGGCGCGACCTGCTCAACCTGCCTGAGGGCGACCAGGGCGTGGGCATGATCAAGCCGTCGGGCAGCGAACAGATCGTCGGCCTGGTACAGGGCGACCGCATTCTGATCGAGTCCAAGGACATGACCCCGCGCATGTACCGCTACCAGTTGGGCAGCGAGTTCAAGGCCGAGCTGATCGAAAGCCCCGACCAGCCGCAATTGCTCAAGCAGCTTGAAGCGTACATCCAGACCGCCACCAAGAGCCTGCTGGACAACACCGCCGGTGTGGTGCACGGCACGCCGAAGTAAAAGCTGGCGGGGTCAACCCGCTGCCACAGTGGCTGCGCCAGCCTCGAGTTGGCGCTACCCCTGTGGGCGGCCCTGGGTCGCGATGGGGGCCCCACGTTTCGGCGCCTGCCGCTTTCATCCTACTGAACATTCTCCCTGCCCCAAGGTCAGTTGTTCAGGCGCAACACACACCCTGTGTTCCTTGACTCAGAGGGTCCGTTAGATGAAAGAGTGGGAAGTCATTTTTGCCGACCAGAAGGGCGAACCGTCCACTCTGGTGTTGAAAGCCGAGCATCGTCCTAGCGAGGAAGAGGCGGCGAGGGCCATTCGTTCTCACCTGTTTCCGGTAATGGCCGAGCTGGACCTCAACGACTTCCAGGACCGCAGCATTTCCCCCACCGCACGCTGGCTGCGTGAGCACAGCGGCGTAATGATCAAAAGCATTGAGGAACAGCCCTAACCCATACGTTTGCGTGGTGCCTTGGCAGGCGCTACGCTGTCAGCAGGTGCTCGCCTATTATGCGGGCTGGCACCGCATACATTCGCGTCTTGCATCAGCTCGTACTGCCCGGCCGCTGCCGGCAGGTGCGCAGTAGCACGGAAAGTCTATCCATTGCATTATTCAGGAGGACGTTTCATGAGCAGCCAGAACGACGATATCAGCAGCAACGTCCTGCGCCAGATGAAAGCAGGCGGTTTCGACTTCACCCAGATCCACCCCATCGAGTTCTATGCCGTATTCCCCGACGAAGCCGGGGCGCGCCGTGCTGCCAGGCAGTTTCGCGGCGAATCGCTCAATGCCCAGGTGAAGGAGGGCGACGGTGGCTGGCACCTGGAACTGAGCAAGGTCATGTATGCCACCTATTGTGGGATTGGCGACTTTGAAGAGGCCTTCGAGCAGTTGGTGACGCCCTATGGCGGCGAGGTGGAGGGTTGGGGGGTCAAGCACGAGCGGCTCACGGCCTAGCAGCCCTGCGTGGCCATCATCTCAGGCACACCCGCGCCAGGCAGGGGCGGGTTTACCCTAAGCAGCCACTAACGCTTGCGCTTGGCCATATGCTGCAGATAGCCCAGTAGCGCATCCAGCTCCTTGTCGCTCAGCACGCTTTCGGCAAAGCCCGGCATCTTCGCCTGTGGCCACTGCCGCAGGCTTTGCGGGTCGCGGATCAACATGCGCAAATAACCCGGCTGAAAATACTCGGTAGGGTTGTGCGGCACATTCAAGTCCGGCCCAACCTGCGCATCCCCCGCACCGTTCAGGCGGTGGCAGGCCATGCAGTTTTGCTGGAACAGGGCAAAGCCCTGGCGTACCGGGCTGTCGGCGGGTAGCGTCGGGTCGGGCAGCAGTGCCGGGTACCGCTGCGCTACCGGGGCGAGCTGGCGCAAGGTGGCGATCTGGAACGGCCATTGCTCCGGGCGTATACCGCCGGCCTGCGCTGCTGTCCACACCAGGTAGAACGGCCCAGCGCTAGGTTTGCCTGCACCCAGCGGTGGCCAAGGCTGGTTGGGGTCTTCCACGGCCAGCCAGGCCTGTGCCGGGCCTTTCTGCAACAGCGGCGCAGCGGGCATTTCTGCGGCAAAACCGTCCAGCGCCACCGCCTGCAGGTGGTCGCTGGCGGTAACGCCAGGCAACAGCGCAGCCAACGGCACCGCCCGGTACTGCATGGGGCGTTTGTAGGCTACGTCCTGCTCGATGCGGATGTTCTGCGCTTGCGGGTGGCTGAGCAGTTCTTCGCTGCTCCACTGGCGCTGGGTAGCGCCGAGTTCAAGGTGCAGTTGTGCCGCCGACAGTGGCAGGCTCAGCAGCAGCGCAAGCAGGGCAAGGCAATGGCGCATGGGTACACTCCGACCAGAGAGGCCAGCAGGTTACCTGCGCACTGCCCGTAGACGCCACTGCTGTAGTCAGCCGAACAACCGTGTCAGGTTCGGCACGATCAGCAGCAATGTGGTGGCGAATAAAATAAGCCCGGCTTGGCGTATTTTCGAATGTCTGAACATGGCGGACCGCCTTCTTGTTGTTATTCCTGAGTACCCGTTGGCTTCCTTGTCGCGCTTCGGGTCGATCGCAGTAGCGTGGTGTGGCGCCTTTACTGCCTGCCTTTTGTTAGTGGATATACAACCAACAGTAGGGCGTGCGTTATCCATGTTCGAGAACTCTTTGTTCTAATTGTCGAGATTTTGAGGCCTCATGGCTATGAGGCCATGTGCCATCTCGCTAGCATGCTCTCGCTAGACGGTGGCGCAGCCATCCATGGCGCGCCGACAAAATGTGACCGTTCGTCAGTGCCGCCTACTTGCTTGTACGTGCCTTTCGCGTCAGGCTCTACAGCAGATTCCCACCCATGTCGTTCAGGACTAATCCTATGTCGTTACGCATCTGCATCCTTGAGACCGATGTTCTGCGGCCGGAATTGACGGCGCAATACCAGGGCTACGGCAGGATGTTCGAGCAGCTGTTCTCGCGGCAGCCGATTGCCGCAGAGTTTCGTGTGTATAACGTGATGAACGGCGATTACCCCGCCGACAGCGAAGTGTTCGATGCCTACCTGGTCACGGGCAGCAAGGCAGACTCGTTTGGTACCGATGCCTGGATCCAGACGCTCAAGGCCTACCTGTTGAAGCTTTACGCGCGTGGCGAGAAATTGCTGGGTGTGTGTTTTGGCCACCAGCTGCTGGCGTTGACCCTGGGTGGCAAGGCCGAGCGGGCCGACAAGGGCTGGGGCGTGGGCATTCACCGCTACTCGCTGGCGGCGCACGCCCCGTGGATGGACCCTGAGGTGTCGGAGCTGACCTTGCTGATCAGCCACCAGGACCAGGTGACCGAACTGCCGGAAGGCGCCACGGTCATTGCCTCCAGCGATTTCTGCCCGAATGCGGCGTATCACATCCGTGACCAGGTGCTGTGCTTCCAGGGCCACCCGGAGTTTGTCCACGACTACTCCCGCGCGCTGCTCGATGCGCGCCAGGAATACCTGGGTGACGAGGTGTACCAGAAGGCGGTGGCCAGCCTGGCCAGCGAGCACCAGGGCGACCTGGTGGGCGAGTGGATGTTGCGGTTCATCCAGCAGCCGGTCAGCAAACACGACGCGGCGTAATGGCCGGGGCTGCTGCACAGCAGCCCGATCGTGCCCCACGGCCGCCCCGGGGCTCAGCGCCCCATCATGTCCCGGACCATGCGCTGCTGCTCCATGATCTCGCGTTGGCGCTGGTCAATCTGCGAAGCCAGCGGGAAATTCCCGCCGGCCCGGCGCTTGGCGTAATCCAGCTGCTGGATCGCCTGGTCAAAGTCCCCCACCAAGGTGAAGTACTCTGCCCGCGCCCGGTGCAAGCCTATGGTATTGCCCGACAAACCGCGCACCTCGGCCATGTCGTACCACACGTCCGGATCATCCGGCCGGCTTTTCACCAGCTCGTCCAGCACTTTCTCGGCTTCGGCAGGCTTGTTCAGCTTCACCAGCAAATCGGCGCGCACCTGTTTCAGCGGGTAGTTGCCGGGGTATAGCTGCTGCATGCGCTCGGCGCGCTGCTGGGCATCGGCCAGGCGGTTGTTGGTGATGTCCAGGTCAATCTGCGCCAGGTTGTAGGTGATGTCGTTGGGCGCCTTGGCCAGTAGCGGCTTGAGCATTTCCCACGCTTCGTTCAGCTGGCCGCCCTTGATCTGCGCCAGGGCCAGGCCATAGCGTGCAGCATCGAGTTTGGGGTCTTCGTCGAGCTGGGCACGGAAGCGCTTGGCCGCCAGCCCCGGGGTGCCTTCATAGATAAGCGCCACGCGGGCGCGAATCAGCTGGTAGCGTGCGCTGTCTTCGATACCGCCCGGTGGCGCCTGGTCGGCGCGGTTGCGGGTGTCGGCGATCCGCGACTCGGTCACCGGGTGAGTCAGCAGAAATTCCGGTGGCTTGGCGTCATAGCGATACTGGCGGGCCAGGCGCTCGAACATGGTTGGCATGTTGCGTGGGTCGTAGCCGGCCTTTTCCAGGTTCAGGATGCCGATGCGGTCCGCTTCCTGCTCATTTTGCCGCGAGAACCGGCGCTGCTCCTGAATGGCCGCTGCCTGGGTGCCGGCGATCATGCCGATGCCGGCGTCGCCAGCGCCCCCCGCCGCCAGTACGATCCCGGCCAGCAGCGCTGCCATCATCGGCAGTTGCATGCGTTGCTGGGCCTCTACGCCGCGGGCGAAGTGGCGTTGCGACAAGTGCGCCAATTCGTGCGCCAGCACCGAGGCATATTCGCCTTCCGTCTGTGCGTTGAGGAACAGCCCGCCGTTGACCCCCACAATGCCCCCGGGCGCAGCGAAGGCGTTGAGCTCGCGGCTGTCGATGAGGATGAACTCCAGGCGCCGGTCCTGCAGCTGGCTGGTCTCGGCCAGCTTGTACACGCTGGTTTCGACATAGTCCTTGAGTTGCGGGTCGTTGAGCTGGTTGACCTGGCCGCGCAACAGGCTCAGCCAGGCGCGGCCGAGCTGGTGTTCCTGCTGCGGCGAAACGATCGCGGAGCTGGCGTCACCCAGTGATGGCAGGTCGTCAGCATGGCCGGGGAGGGCCAACAGGCAGGCCAGCGTCAGCAGGGTAGGGCGCAGTAGTTTCATGCACGAAGCTCGCGTCGGTGTCAAAGATAGCTACTGTAGCGGGCTCACACGTTGGCGACCAGTGGCGCTATCCTAGGCAGCCCTGCCAACAAGCAGTCTGGCAATGCCTTTGGAGACCCTGCGATGAGTGACACCCTGACCTGCGACGCCGTACTCGACGCCAGCGGGCTGAATTGCCCTTTGCCGCTGCTCAAGGCCAAGATGGAGCTCAACCGCCTGGCCAGCGGCGCGGTGCTCAAGGTGATCGCCACCGACACCGGCTCGCAGCGCGACTTCCGCACTTTCGCCACGTTGGCCGGTCATACCCTGCTGCAGGAAACGGCTGAGGCCGGCACCTACACCTACTGGCTGCGCAAGGCCTGAGTCTTTACCAAGGATCGTCAATGTTCAAAGTGCTTCGCGACTGGGTGCAGCGCTACTTCTCCGATGAAGAGGCGGTGGTGCTGGCGGTCTTGCTGTTCCTGGCGTTCACGGCCGTGCTGACCCTGGGTGGCATGCTCGCGCCGGTGCTGGCGGGCATGGTGCTGGCGTTCCTCATGCAAGGCCTGGTCAATGCCCTAGAGCGCTTGCGGGTGCCCACGCGGTTGGCAGTGATGCTGGTATTTGCCCTGTTCATGGGGGCGCTGGCGCTGTTCATGCTGGTGTTGGTGCCGCTGTTGTGGCACCAGCTGATCACCCTGTTCAACGAGCTACCGGGCATGCTCGGCAAGTGGCAGTCGTTGTTGCTGTTGTTGCCCGAGCGCTACCCGCACCTGGTGTCGGACGAGCAGGTGCTGCATGCCATCGAATCGGTGCGCGGTGAAATCGGCAAGTTTGGCCAATGGGCGCTGACCTTCTCGCTGTCCAGCCTGCCATTGCTGGTCAATGCCATGATCTACCTGGTGCTGGTGCCGATCCTGGTGTTCTTCTTCCTCAAGGACCGCGAACTCATCGGCCGCTGGGTCAGTGGCTACCTGCCACGCCAGCGCACCCTGCTGAACCGGGTGGGTAGCGAGATGAACCGGCAGATCGCCAACTACATCCGTGGCAAGGGCATCGAGATTCTGATCTGCGGCATTGCCACCTACATCGCGTTCATCAGCCTCGGGCTCAATTATGCC
>NZ_BCBD01000017.1:0-51444 GCF_001320345.1 Pseudomonas sp. NBRC 111127
CAAGGCCGCTCCTACACGAAACCACGTCAGCGGGTCTTGAGCGGCAGGCTGGTCGTGGACTTGATCTCTGAAAGCGCCACAATCGAGTTTACTTCCTGAATCCCCGGCACGTTCGACAGCTTTTCGAAGAAGAACCGCTCATAGGCCTCGATATCCGAGGTAACGATGCGCAGCAAAAAATCCACCGCGCCCATCAGCACATAGCATTCCAGCACCTCCGGGAAGCCGCGAATGGCCTCGGTGAATTCGGTGAAGTTGGAGCGCCCGTGGGCATTGAGCTTCACCTCGGCGAATATCTGGGTGTTCAGGCCGATCTTCTTGCGGTCGAGCAAGGTCACCTGCCCACGAATCACCCCCTCCTCCTTCAAACGCTGGATACGCCGCCAGCACGGTGACTGTGACAGCCCCACACGCTCGGCAATCTGCGCGCTGGAAAGCGAAGCGTCCTCTTGCAGCAGTTCAAGAATGCGCCGATCGTAGGCGTCCAGCTCGCTATGCATTGCTGTTTCTCCATAGTGGGTGCTGACGAATTGCTCAATTCGGTAGCCAAGCAAAATGGTCAAATCATAGCGAATAAAGGCTGCCTAATGCCTGTCAGTTAAGCGTTACTGGGGCTGCTTTGCAGCCCTTCGCGGGCACGCCCGCTCCCACACGTTAGGCGCTGAACTCAAGAAATGCGCGATCCCCTGTGGGAGCGGGCGTGCCCGCGAAGGGGCGCAAAGCGGCCCCAAATTACTTAACTGACTGGCATTGGCCTATAGCCTCGCGGAATGCCTCTACACCGTACGTGTAAAACCCCGAAACCCTTCCCCCGTGATGCCCGCGCCCCGCCCGGCTAGCCTGACCGGCACATTCCCGATCAGGCACGGACGCCCAGCATGCATAGCCCGCACACAATGACCCTCGACCTTGAACACGTGCTCGCCGCCCTGGTCGCCGACCAGCACCTGCACGCCAACGACACCCAGCACGTGCGCGATCACGCCGCCGCCCACCCCGCTTGCCATCCGCTCGAACAGATCGCCGCCTGCAGCCTGGAACACCGCCAACAGCCTGGCCAGCAGCTGGACCTTGAGCACCTTTGCCAATGGCTGGCCCGCAAGGTCGGCCAGCCTTACCTGCGCATCGACCCCATGCAGCTCGACCTGCCCCAAGTCAGCGGCCTGATCGCGCCGGCCTTCGCCCAGCGCCACGGCATCCTCATCGTCGCAGCCGACGCCCTCGGCGTTACCGTCGCCAGTGCCGATCCCTACCAGAACGACTGGCAGGCCGACCTGGCCCGCAGCCTGGGCCGGCCGATTCGTCGGGTGCTGGCCAGCCCGTTGCAGATCCGCCAGGCAGGGCAGTCATTCCAGCACCTCGCCCAGTCGGTAAAAGGCGCGCAATACCAGCAGGCCGCCGGCCTGGGCGAACTCGAGCAACTGCTGGAACTGGGCAAGCGCCAGGCCGAAGCCAGCGCCGACGACGCGCACATCGTGCACATCGTCGACTGGTTGCTGCAGTACGCTATCGAACAACGTGCCAGCGACATTCACCTGGAACCCCGCCGCGATCAGGGCCAGTTGCGCTACCGCATCGACGGCCTGCTGCATAACGTGTACGCCTTTCCTGCCGGCGTGACCTTGGCACTGGTCAGCCGCCTCAAGCACCTGGGGCGCATGGATGTGGCGCAAAAGCGCCGGCCACAGGACGGCCGCCTGCACAGCCGCCTGCCCGGCGGCGGTGAGGTCGAGCTACGGCTGTCGACCCTGCCAACCGCCTACGGCGAAAAGCTGGTGCTGCGCCTGTTCGACCCGCAGCAACTGCACGAGGGCTTCGACCGCCTCGGCCTGCAAGGCCAGCAACTGGCCCAGTGGCAGCGCCTGTTGGCCAAGCGCCAGGGCATCATCCTGGTGACCGGCCCCACCGGCTCCGGCAAGACCAGCACGCTGTATACCAGCCTCAAGCTATTGGCCACGCCACAGGTCAACCTGTGCACCATCGAAGACCCCATCGAGCGCCTGGAGCCGGCGTTCAACCAGTTGCAGGTGCAGCCCGCCCTGGACCTTGGTTTTGCCGCCGGGGTACGCGCCCTGCTGCGTCAGGACCCGGACATCATCATGATCGGCGAAATTCGCGACCGCGAAACGGCCCTGGTGGCGGTACAGGCCGCCCTGACCGGACATTTGGTGCTGTCTACCCTGCACACCAACGATGCCTGCGCGGCCATCACCCGCCTGCAGGAACTGGGCGTGGCCGACTACCTGATCAAGGCGACGCTGGTCGGCGTCATGGCCCAGCGCCTGGTACGCACCCTGTGCCCGGACTGCCAAGCGAATACCTGCGCCCACTGCCGTACCTGCCGAGGCACCGGCTTTCATGGCCGCACCGGTTTATTTGAACTGCTCGAGCCCAGCGACCAGCTGCGCGCGCTGATCGGCCGGGATGCCGACCTGACCATTCTGCGGCAACAGGCCCGGGCCGATGGCCTGGTGGATCTTCGCCGTTGTGGCGAGGCCAAGGTGATCACTGGGCAGACCTGCATGCATGAGGTATTGCGCGTGTGCGGCTGACGAAAAGCCCCGGCATTCAGGAACTTGCCCCATTGGAAAAGATCCAACGGCGCATCTTCAACCCCCACCCTTCGAGGTGTTTCAACATGCGTCTCAAAACTGCCGTTGCCGCCGCTGCCCTGCTCTCGCTGCCTATGGGCTCGGCCATGGCTGATACCTTTTGGCGTAACGTGATTTCTTCCGGGGCAACGACTGGTTCGACCTACCTGACGTCGCGGGACCACAAGCTTGTCCTCGCCGCGCAGGACGACGCCAGCAGCTTCGTTGCCAGCGAAGGTGCGATTCGTGGGCCGTTCCTGGAAGCCGCCATGCACCAGGCACGGGCCGAGAACCCGGGGCTGCAGGCCTCGGACATGGAGCTGGCCAATGCCATCCTGGCCAAGAATGCGGTAGCCGAGTAAAACCCCGGGGCGCGCGCTGCGCGCCCAATCGGTCACCCTGCGCTTTCAGCGATAAGCCTCCACCGGCACACAGGCACAGAACAGGTTGCGGTCCCCATACACGTTGTCGACCCGGTTAACCGCCGGCCAGTATTTGTGTTGGCGCACATGCGCAGCCGGTGCCACCGCCTGCTCCAGGCTGTAGGGCCTGTCCCATATGCCCAAGACATCGGCCAAGGTATGCGGCGCATGCCTGAGCGGGCTGTTCTCTGCCGGCCACTTGCCATCCTGAACGTCCGCTATCTCCGCGCGAATTGCCAGCATCGCTTCGATAAAGCGGTCCAGCTCGGCCTTGGACTCACTTTCGGTCGGTTCCACCATCAGCGTACCCGGCACCGGGAACGACATGGTCGGTGCATGGAAGCCGTAGTCCATCAGGCGCTTCGCCACGTCCTCCTCGCTGATGCCCGTCAGCGCCTTCAACGGCCGCAGGTCGAGTATGCACTCATGCGCCACGCGCTGGTTACGCCCGCGGTAGAGCACCGGGAAGGCCCCAGCCAGCTGGCTGGCCAGGTAGTTGGCAGAGAGGATCGCCACCTCGCTGGCGTCAGCCAGTTGCGGGCCCATCATGGCAATGTACATCCAGCTGATCGGCAGAATGCTGGCGCTGCCCCAGGGCGCAGCGCTGACCGCACTGTTGTTCGGATCCAGGCCGGGGACCGGTACCACCGGGTGGCTGGCGACGAAGGGTTGCAGATGAGCGCGAACACCGATCGGCCCCATGCCCGGACCACCACCGCCGTGGGGGATGCAGAAGGTCTTGTGCAGGTTCATGTGCGACACATCGGCACCGATGTCGGCAGGGCGCGCCAACCCCACCTGGGCATTGAGGTTGGCGCCGTCCATGTACACCTGGCCGCCGTGCTGGTGCACCACGTCACAGATTTCGCGAATGCCCTCTTCGTACACGCCGTGGGTTGAGGGGTAGGTGATCATCAGGCACGACAGGCGCTCACCGGCTGCACCGGCCTTGGCCTTGAGGTCTGCCAGGTCGACGTTGCCGCCCTGATCGCAATCGACTATCACCACCTCCATGCCGGCCATCTGTGCCGACGCCGGGTTGGTGCCGTGTGCCGACGACGGGATCAGGCACAAGGTACGCTGCGGCTGCTGGCGGCTGCGGTGGTAGCGGGTAATCGCCATCAGGCCAGCGTACTCACCCTGGGCCCCGGAGTTGGGCTGCATGCAGATGGCATCGAAGCCGGTAATGGTGCACAGCCAGCTTTCCAGCTCGTCGATCATCGCCTTGTACCCGACGGCCTGCCCCACCGGGGCGAACGGGTGCAGCTGAGCGAAAGCAGGCCAGGTGATCGGGATCATCTCGCTGGTAGCATTGAGCTTCATGGTGCAGGAGCCCAGCGCAATCATCGACTGGTTCAGCGCCAGGTCCTTGTTCTCCAACTGCTTGAGGTAGCGCAGCATCTCGGTTTCGCTGTGGTGCAGGTTGAACACCGGGTGGGCAAGGAACGGGGAATGCCGCACCAGGCTGGGCGGAATGCCTTCGGCCAGGGCCGACTGGTCAAGCGCGGCGATGTCCAGCCCGTGGTCAACCCCCACGAAAATGTCCAACAGGCGCAGCACTGTCTGCTCGTTGCAGGTTTCATCCAGGCTCACGCCCAGGTGGCCGCGGCCCAGTATGCGCAGGTTGACCTGTGCGGCTTCAGCGCTCTCGATGATGGCTGCCTGTGCGCCACCCACGTCGAGGGTAAGGGTGTCGAAGAAGTGCTGGTTGAGGCGCTTGATGCCTTTGGCCGCAAGGCCGGCCGCCAGAATGACCGTCAGCCGGTGCACGCGCTGGGCAATGCGCTTAAGGCCTTGCGGGCCGTGGTAGACCGCGTAGAAGCCGGCGATGTTGGCCAGCAGCACCTGCGCCGTGCAGATGTTGGAGTTGGCTTTTTCACGGCGGATATGCTGTTCGCGGGTTTGCAGGGCCATGCGCAGCGCGGTGTTGCCACGGGCATCACGCGACACGCCGATGATGCGCCCAGGCATGGCCCGCTTGTAATCGTCGCGGCAGGCGAAATACGCCGCATGTGGCCCGCCGTAACCCATCGGTACACCAAAGCGCTGGCTGGAACCTAACACCACATCGGCGCCCAGCTCGCCGGGCGGCGTGAGCAGTACCAGGCTGAGCAGGTCGGCAGCTACGCAGGCCAGGGCGTGCTGGCCATGCAAGTGCTCGATCAGCGGGCGCAGGTCGCGCACCTCGCCGTGGGTATCGGGGTACTGCAGCAAGGCGCCGAATACCGCATGCGTGTTCAGGTTATCCACAGAGTCGATGATCAGTTCGAAGCCGAAGCCTTCGGCGCGGGTCTTGAGCACTGACAGGGTTTGCGGGTGGCAGTGCTCATCCGCGAAGAATGCGTTGCTCTTGCTGCGCGCCACGCGCTTGGCCAGGGCCATGGCCTCGGCGGCGGCAGTCGCCTCGTCCAGCAGCGAGGCGTTGGCCAGGGCCAGCCCGGTCAGGTCGATGACCATCTGCTGGTAGTTCAGCAGCGCCTCCAGCCGGCCCTGGGCTATTTCAGGCTGGTAAGGCGTGTAGGCGGTGTACCAGCCGGGGTTTTCCAGCACGTTGCGCAGGATGACCGTGGGGGTGATGGTGCCGTGGTAGCCCATGCCGATCAGGCTGGTCCATATCTGGTTTTGCGCGGCGTAACCCGCGAGCTTGGCCAAGGCCGCCTGCTCATCGAGGGCCGGTGGCAGGTCGAGGGGGCGCTTGAGGCGGATGCCTGGCGGAACGGTTTGCTCGATCAGCTCGGCGCGGCTCGCCACGCCCAGTGCGTTGAGCATGGCCTGCTGCTCGGCGGTATCCGGGCCCAGGTGGCGACGCAGGAACGGGTTGAGCTCTTGCAGTTGATGCAGGGACGGCGACTGGGACATGACCACGCTCTCTTCCTGGAACAGCTCTCATGGAGACTACAAGTCTAGGAAGGGATTGCCGGTTGTGCGGGGAAAGTTGGTTGCAGGTCCGGCCTCTTCGCGGCTAAAGCCGCTCCTACAAGGGGTCGCGCAAGACGCAGGGCCATGCAATACCTGTAGGAGCGGCTTTAGCCGCGAAGCAGGCGACGCGGTCTTATTCGCCGATCGCAGCCTTGTAACCGGCAGCATCCAGCAGCTTGTCCAGCTCGGCATCGTTGCTTGGCTTCAGCTTGAAGATCCACGATTCGTAAGGCTTTTCGTTGAGCAGCTCCGGGCTGTCAGCCAGCTCTTCGTTCACCGCGATCACTTCGCCACCCACTGGGGCATAGATGTCCGAAGCGGCCTTGACCGACTCGACCACGCCGGCAGCGTCACCCGCGGCGAATACCTTGCCGACTTCGGCAAGTTCGACGAACACTACGTCACCCAAGGCCTCCTGGGCGTAGTCGCTGATGCCCACGGTAACGCTGCCGTCAGCTTCCAGGCGGGCCCACTCGTGGCTTTCGGCGAAACGCAGTTCGGCGGGGATATTGCTCATGTCTTGAATTCCTCGATTGGCTCAGCGGTACGCCCGCCGGTAAATAATGGTTCAGATCAGGATCTTGCCGTGGCGCACGAAGGTCGGTTTGACCACCCGCACCGGGTACCACTTGCCGCGAATTTCCACCTCGGCCCGGTCACCAGTGGCCATGGGCACGCGCGCCAAGGCAATGGACTTGCTCAGCGTAGGCGAGAAACTACCACTGGTGATCTCCCCTTCGCCAATACCGGCGACACGCACGACCTGATGGGCGCGCAGCACGCCGCGCTCTTCCAGTACCAGGCCGACCAGTTTTTCCTGCACACCGTGCTCGATTTCCGCCAACAGGGCAGCGCGGCCAATGAAGTCACGCTCGGCAGGCTCCCAGGCAATGCTCCAGCCCAGGTTGGAGGTAAGCGGGGTGTGCTGCTCGTCAATGTCCTGGCCGTACAGGTTCATGCCGGCTTCCAGGCGCAGGGTGTCGCGGGCGCCAAGGCCGCTGGGGGCGATGCCAGCACCCACCAGGTCGTTGAAGAAGCCCACGGCCTGGTCGCCAGGGAAGATGATCTCGAGGCCGTCTTCACCGGTATACCCGGTGCGGGCAATGAACCAGTCGCCTTCGGCAAAGCCTTCGAACGGGCGCAGTTCGCGGATCAGCGCGGCACGCGCGGCGCTAAGCAGGGGCGCAACCTTTTCTCGGGCACGCGGGCCCTGGATGGCGAGGATGGCCAGGTCGGGGCGGACCTTGAAGTCCACGGCATAACCGTCACGCTGCTGCTGCAGCCAGCCGAGCACCTTGGCGCGGGTGGCGGCGTTGGTGACCAGGCGATAGCCATCTTCCGTGCGGTATACGATCAGGTCGTCGATCACTCCGCCCTGCGCCTGCAGCAGCGGGCTGTATAACGCTTTGCCGGTGTCGTCGAGGCGGGCCACATCGTTGGCCAGCAGGCGCTGCAGCCAGGCGGTGGCATCGCTGCCATCGACATCGATCACAGTCATGTGGGAAACATCGAACACCCCGCAATCGCTGCGCACCTGATGGTGCTCCTCGACCTGCGAGCCATAGTGCAGGGGCATGTCCCAGCCACCGAAATCGACCGTTTTGGCGCCTAGCGCCAGGTGCAGGTCGTACAAAAGCGTGCGCTGTCCCATGGGTTTCTCCTTCCGGGCGTGGCGAAGCGGCGGCGGTCGATGACGTTGCGCGTCAGCTCTTGTTGTTTGACACCCGCCGCGCGAATGCCGCGCATTGTAGCCGCAAGCCCGCGCGCTGGCACCCTCAGTGACCGTGGCCGGGTCGACGGGCCGAACGGCGGATCAGGCCGATGACCGGCAACAGGCCCACCAGCACCAGCGTCAGGGCGGGCAACGACGCTCGCGCCCATTCGCCTTCACTGGTCATCTCGAAAACCCGCACCGCAAGCGTGTCCCAGCCGAACGGCCGCATCAGCAAGGTGGCCGGCATTTCCTTGAGTACGTCGACAAACACCAACAAGGCGGCGCTGAGGGCGCCAGGCAGCAACAGCGGCAGGTAGACCTTGAGGAACAACCTGGCACCGCCGACACCCAGGCTGCGTGAAGCCTCGGGCAAAGAAGGCCGAATGCGCTCCAGGCTGCTTTCCAGTGGCCCGTAAGCCACGGCGATAAAGCGCACCAGGTAAGCCAGCAGCAAGGCCGACAGGCTGCCCAGCAGCAACGGTTTGCCGGCCCCGCCCAACCAGCCGGACAACGGGATGACCAGCTGGTTGTCCAGGTAACTGAAGGCCAGCATGATCGACACCGCCAACACCGAACCGGGCAAGGCATAGCCCAGGTTGGCCAGGCCGACCCCGGCGCGTATGCCGGCGCTCGGCGCCTGGCGCCGGGCGAAGGCCAGCAGCAATGCTGCGCTCACGGTGAGCAGCGCGGCCATGGCGCCCAGGTACAAGGTGTGCGACACCAGGCCGACATAGCGCTCGTCCAGGTCATGCCGCCCGCGCTGCCAGAACCACGCCAGCAGTTGCAGCAGCGGGATGACGAAGGCGCAGGCGAACACCAGCAGGCACCAGCCGCTGGCCAGCAACGCCTTCAGCCCGCGCAAGCGGTACAGCGCCTGCCCGCGTGGCCGCTCGTTGCCACTGCGGCTGGCGCCGCGGGCGCGGCGCTCGCCGTACAGCACCAGCATCACCGCCAGCAGCAACAGGCTGGCCAGCTGGGCTGCGCTGGACAGGCTGAAAAACCCGTACCAGGTCTTGTAGATGGCCGTGGTGAAGGTGTCGAAATTGAACACCGCCACCGCACCGAAATCGGCCAAGGTTTCCATCAGCGCCAGGGCGACACCGGCGCCGATCGCCGGCCGCGCCATCGGCAACGCCACCCGCCAGAAGGCCTGCAAGGGTGATAACCCAAGCACCCGCGCGGCCTCCATCAAGCCTTTGCCCTGTGCCAGGAACGCCGTGCGCGCCAGCAGGTAGACATAGGGGTAGAACACCAGCACCAGCACGATGATGACCCCGCCGGTAGAGCGCACCCGGGGCAGGCGCATGGGGCCGAATACCTCGCGCAGTACGGTCTGCACCGGGCCCGCGAAGTCCAGCAGGCCGACGAACACGAAAGCCAGCACATAGGCGGGTATGGCGAACGGCAACATCAGCGCCCAGTCCAGCCAGCGCCGGCCGGGGAACTCACAGAGGCTGGTGAGCCAGGCCAGGCTGACGCCCAGCACGGTGACGCCGATGCCCACACCCACCACCAGCGTCAGGGTATTGCCCAGCAGGCGAGTCATCTGGGTATCGAGCAGGTGCGACCAGATCTGCACGTCTATGGATTGCCACGACAGCAGCAGCACGCTGAGGGGCAGGAGCACCAGGGCAGCGATCAGCGATACCGGCAAGTACCAGCGGCGTTGGGGGGTGTGGGACAAGGTGAATGTCTCTATGGCTGGTTTGCGACCGCTTTGCGGTCGTTCGCGGGCTCGCCCGCTCCCACAGGGACTGCCCATATCTCAAGGGCAGTGCAGATCCTGTGGGAGCGGGCGAGCCCGCGAAGAGGCCCTTTCAGGCCCCGAGAGGATAAAGCCCGGCGCTTAATTCCAGCCAGCCCGATCCATCAGACGGATGGCTTCAGCCTGGCGTTTGCCGGCAATTTCCACCGGAATGCTGTCAGCCTTGAAGCTGCCCCACGCCGCCACTTCTTCCGATGGCCTGACCTTCGGGTTGGCCGGGAATTCCTGGTTGATGTCGGCGAACAGTTTCTGCGCTTCTTCACCCGTCATCCATTCCACCAGCTTGGTCGCTGCCTCGGGGTGCGGTGCATGTTTGGTCAGGCCAATGCCCGACAGGTTCACGTGCACGCCACGGTCGCCCTGGTTGGGCCAGAAGAGCTTCACCGGCAACTGCGGGTTCTGCTTGTGCAGGCGGCCGTAGTAGTAGGTGTTGACGATGCCCACGTCGCACTGGCCGGCCTCGATGGCCTGAATCACCGCGTTGTCGTCGGAGAACACATCGGTGGACAGGTTGTTGACCCAGCCTTTGACGATTTGCTCGGTCTTCGCCTCGCCATGGGTTTCGATCAGGGTGGCGGTCAGCGACTGGTTGTAGACCTTTTTCGCCGTGCGCAGGCACAGGCGGCCTTCCCATTGCTTGTCGGCCAGGGCCTCGTAGGTGCTCAACTCTGCCGGTTTGACCCGCTCGCTGGAGTAGACGATGGTGCGCGCGCGCAAGCTGAGGCCGGTCCAGTCATGGGACGAGGCGCGGTACTGCGGCGGAATGTTCTGGTCGATGGTGGCGGACTTGATCGGCTGCAGGATGCCCATTTGCTCGGCCTGCCACAGGTTGCCGGCATCGACGGTCAACAGCAGGTCGGCCACGCCATTGTCGCCCTCGGCCTTGATGCGCTGCATCAGCGGCGCTTCCTTGTCGGTGATGAACTTGATCTTGACGCCGGTTTTGGCGGTATAGGCATCGAACACCGGCTTGATCAGCTCATCGATGCGCGAGGAGTACACCACCACTTCTTCCGCTGCCTGGGCGGTGCCGCCGAACAAAGTCAGGGCCAGGGCGGCCAGTAGGGGCTTGCGTGGCAACATGGAAAGCGCTCCTCGGAAGGTATGAGAGGCGCAAATGGTAGTGAATCCCATTTTCTTGCTCATCCTTTGAGCCGTTACCGGATGTTGCAGAGGGGCCGCAAAGCGGCCCCGGCCATCTCAAGCCCTGGCCAATTCCGGCAAATCCCCGGACAGCCCCAACGCCTGGCGCACGAACATCGCCTTGGCTTCGGGCATCTGCTGCACCAGCTTCAGCCCACTGTTGCGCAACCAGCGCAACGGCAGCGGGTTGGCCTGGAACAACCGCTCGAACCCTTCCATCGCCGCCATCAGCGCCAGGTTATGCGGCATGCGCCGGCGCTCGTAACGGCTCAGTACCTTCACATCCGCCAGCCGTTCGCCACGCTCGCAGGCCTTGCCCAGTACGTCGGCCAGTACCGCCGCATCCAGAAACCCCAGGTTGACGCCCTGCCCGGCCAAGGGGTGGATGGTGTGGGCCGCATCACCCACCAACGCCAGGCCGTGCTCCACGTAGCGCTTGGCGTGGCGCTGACGCAGCGGTACACACACCCGTGGGTCGGCCTGCAACACGCTCCCCAGGCGCCCCTCGAAGGCCCGCTCCAGGGCCTGCACGAAGGCAGCGTCATCCAGCGCCATCAACCGCTCGGCCTGCTCCGGCGTGGTCGACCAGACGATCGAGCACCAGTCTTGCTGGCCACCTCGGGTCAACGGCAGGAAGGCCAGCGGCCCCTCATCGGTGAAGCGCTGCCAGGCTGTGGCCTGGTGCCCGGCGCTGCAACGCACGCTGGTCACGATGGCGTGGTGCAGGTAATCCCATTCGCGGGTGTCGCAACCGGCCAGCCGCCGCACGGCCGAATGGGCGCCATCGGCCGCGACCACCAACGGCGCGCGCAGGCGCCGGCCATCGGCCAGGGTCAGCAGCCAGTCATCGCCAGAGCGGCGCAGTTGTTCCAGCCGCGCGTTGGCCAGCAGGCCGACATCGCTGTCGTGCAGGCGCTCCAGCAGGCTGTCCTGCACCACCCGGTTCTCGACGATATGGCCGAGCACCTGGGCGTGCACGCTGGCGGCCGAAAAGTGGATCTGCCCGGTGCCGCTGCCGTCCCACACATGCATGTCGGAATACGGCGTGGCACGCCGCTGGGCAATGCCCTCCCAGGCACCGAGGCGTTCGAGAATGCGCTGGCTGGCGGCCGACAAAGCGCTGACACGCGGTTCGAACGGCGCCTGGGCATCGAACGGCTTGACCGTCAGCGGGCCGCCGTCGAGCAAGAGGATTTGCAAGCCACTGTGGCGTAACGCCAGGGCCAGGGCGCTGCCGACCATACCGGCACCGACAATCAACAGATCTGCGCGCATTTCCATGCCTACGCCAGCCTCGCTTGCGGCTTGAGCCGCACATATAGGGTTTTATCGACCCGCGCCACCAGTTCGCCGGCGCCATCGCGGATATCGACCTGCACACGCGGCAGGCACTTCTTGCCGGTAGCGGTCTGCTGGCGAATGTCGTCCAGCAGCGCGTCATCGACGTGGAATTCGGCAAACACCGGGCCTTTGCCCGGCGCGATGAAATCGATGCTGGCGGCCTTGTCCCAGACAATGTAGTCGCGCCCCAGCTGCTCGATCAGCAACAGCATGTAGAACGGGTCGACCATGGCATACAGGCTGCCGCCAAACTGGGTACCGACGTAATTGCGGTTCCAGCGCGTCAGCTTCATCGCCACCTTCACGCTGCGCAGGTCCGGGCTGATGTGCTGCACGCGGATACCTGCCCCCAGGTAAGGCGGGTAAAGGTTCAACAGCCAGCGCAGCATGCGCGCCCGGCGCGCGCGTTTACGTGGGTTGCTCATGCCTGGCCCTGCCGGTCGGGGCGGGTGCCCAGGCCCATGGCCTGGCGAGCGAACCAGCTTTTGGCCGGTGGCAGCAGGTCGAGCCCGAGCAGGCCCAGGTTGCGCCCGGCGGCCAGCAACGGCTGCTGGCTGCCGAACAGGCGGGTGACCTGGTCGGAGAAGCCGATGGTCATGGCCTGGTCCAGGCGCTGGCGCTGGTGATAGGCCTGCAGCGTGGCCAGGTCGCCCGGGCGCTGCGGGCCGGCAAGCAGCGCCTCGGCCAACGCCTGCACGTCACGCAACGACAAGTTGAACCCCTGCCCGGCAATCGGGTGCAAGCTGTGCGCAGCGTTGCCCAGCACCACCAACTGTGGCCGCACCTGCTCCTGGGCTTCGATCAACGACAGCGGGTACAGATGCCGTGCACCCACCTGGCGCAGCGCGCCCAGCCGGTAGCCGAACACCCCCTGCAACTCGCGCAGGAAACTGCGCTCGTCGATGGCGGCCAGGCGTTTTGCGTCCATGCCCTGGCGGGTCCATACCAGCGCGCAGCGGTTATCCGGCAATGGCAGCAGGGCCATGGGGCCGTCTTCGGTAAAGCGCTCGAAGGCCTGGCCGCCATGGGCCTCGCCTGGGCTGATGTTGGCGATCAGGGCGCTTTGCTGGTAGGGCGTATGGCGCACCTGGATGCCCAGTTGCTCGCGCAAACCAGAACGGCCGCCATCGGCCAGCACTGCCAGGTCGCATTGCAGCTGGGTGTCGTCGTTCAAGCGCAGCTGGTAGCCACCGTCGACCGCCTGCAGCGCGGTCACTTCTGCCGGGCAGCGCCAGCTGACCACCTCGCGGTCCAGGCCTTGCCACAGGCACTGGCCCAGCCAGGCGTTCTCCACCACGTAACCCAGCGCCGGCACGCCTTCTTCCTGGGCATCCAGGCGGGTGGCGCCAAAGCGGCCACGGTCGGAGACGTGAATCTGCCGGATCGGCTCGGCGCGCTGGCCAATGGCCTGCCACAGGCCCAGTTGCTGATAGATCTGCTGGGTGCCGAACGATAACGCCGAAGAGCGGGCATCGTAGCTGGGCTGGTAACTGTCGCCAGGGGCGAACGGCTCGATCAGCAGGATCTTCCAGCCTCTGGCCTTGGCCCCGGCCTGCAAGGCCAACGCCAGGCTGGCACCCACCAGGCCGCCACCAATGATTGCCAGGTTTACCCGGTTCATGCGGCATCCTTGCGTGCAGCCTGCATCAGCGCCTCGATCTCGGCGACCGTGCGTGGCACGCCCGAAGTGAGGATTTCACAACCTTGCCTGGTCACCACCACGTCGTCCTCGATCCTTACGCCAATGCCGCGCCACTTCTTGGCAACGGCCTGATTGTCGGCACCAATGTAGATACCCGGTTCGACGGTCAGCGCCATACCCGGTTCCAGCACCCGCCATTCACCGCCCACCTTGTACTCGCCCACATCGTGTACATCCATGCCCAGCCAGTGGCCGGCGCGGTGCATGTAGAAGGCGCGGTAGGCTTCGCTGTCGATCAGCGCCTGCACATCGCCTTCCAGCAGGCCCAGTTCCACCAGCCCGGTGGTGATGACCCGCACGGTCGCCTCATGGGCATGGTTCCAGTGCTTGCCGGGGGCGATTTCGGCGAACGCGGCCGCCTGCGCCTTGAGCACCAGCTCGTAGATAGCCTTCTGCTCGGGTGAGAAGCGCCCGCTGACCGGGAAGGTGCGGGTGATGTCACTGGCGTAGCAGTCGATTTCGCAGCCGGCGTCGATCAGCACCAGGTCGCCCTCCCTGAGCGGTGCGTCATTCTGCTGGTAGTGCAGGATGCAGCCATTGCGCCCAGCGGCAACGATGGAGCCGTAGGCCGGCATCTTCGCCCCGCCCTTGCGGAACTCGTAGTCCAGCTCGGCTTCCAGGCTGTATTCGTACAACCCGGCCCGGCAGGCCTGCATGGCCCGCACATGGGCACGCGCAGAAATGTCTGCAGCCGCGCGCATGACCTTCACTTCCGCTGCAGATTTATACAGGCGCATGTCATGCAGCAGATGATCCAGCGCAACGAACTCGTTCGGTGGCTGGGCGCCCAGCCGGGCCTTGGAGCGGATCACGTTGATCCAGTCCATCAACCGGCGGTCGAATTCAGGGTTGCTGCCCATGGCGCTGTACACCCGCTCGCGGCCTTCGATCAGGCCAGGCAGGATTTCGTCGATGTCAGCGATGGGGAATGCATCGTCGGCGCCAAAATCACTCACCGCGCCTTCCTGGCCGGCGCGCAAGCCATCCCACAGCTCCCGCTCGGGGTTGCGCTCACGGCAGAACAACACGTACTCACCGTGCTCACGCCCGGGGATCAGGGCAATGACCGCCTCTGGCTCGGGGAAGCCGCTGAGGTACTGGAAGTCGCTGTCCTGGCGGTACACGTGCTCGACGTCGCGGTTGCGGATGGCAACCGCGGCGGCGGGCAGGATGGCGATGCTGTTGGGGACCATCTGCGCCATCAGCGCCTTGCGCCGCCGGGCATACTCGGCCTTGGGAATGTGGCTCATGGGCAGACTACCCCTGGTTGATCAGTGCAGCGATGGCTTGGGCGCGGGTGCGGAAGGCTTGGCCAGCTCGGAGAACAGCAGCAGCGGCGCAACGCGCAGGTACTCCATGACTTCCATGTAGTCGCTCTCGCCGTCCTCGGATTCTTCGAGGGCTTCCTGCACCTGGGAAATGGCCACCAGGTCCTGCAGCACTTCCTTGGCCTCGTCGGACAAGTCCTTGCCGCCGGCGTTCAGGCCAAAGCCGGTGATGAAGCCCTGGCACCACTGCCCCAGCGCGGTGGCGCGGTCGGTCAGCGCGGCATCGTCGGAAGGCAGCAGCAGAACGATGGCCATGTCGTCGCTGGTGAGCTCGCCCTTGACCATTTCCTGCAGGCCAACCAGGGCGTTGCGCACGGAGTCACCGGGCTCGGTTTCCAGCAGTTGGGCCGCGTCGGCCAGCCAGCCGTCGGCATCGAAGCCGGCACCGGCGCAGCTGCGGCCAATCAGCAGGCCGTGCAGTTCGGCCGGGGTGACAGGGTGGCCATTGCTGGACAGCAGCATGGCGAAAGCGATGTAGGGCGATTGGGTATTGGGCATGGGCAGCTAGGCGCCAGACGGCGCAAATGACTAGAATGAGGCCTTGTATCCTAGCACCGGCAGGCGCGCCAAGACCATCGGCACTGGCCGTCGCCACCCAGGGAGAGGCATCATCGCCAGGTGACCGAACGACGGAGCGAATCGAGTGCAACCCACGCAAGAGAACGACCTGCAGGCACTGATGAGCCGTTTCGAGCTGCTGATCGAACGTGTCGAGCAACTAAAACGGCAAAATGCACTCCTAGTAGCTCAGGAAAAGTCCTGGCGCGAAGAGCGCGCCCACCTCATCGAAAAAAACGAGATAGCCAAGCGCAAGGTCGAGTCGATGATTTTACGCCTCAAGGCTCTGGAGCAAGACTCATGAGTTCAAGCAATAGCGTCACCGTGCAGATCCTCGACAAGGACTACTCGATCATCTGCCCGCCGGAAGAGCGCAACAACCTGGTCAGCGCAGCCCGCTACCTGGACAGCAAGATGCGCGAGATCCGCAGCAGCGGCAAGGTGATCGGCGCCGACCGCATTGCCGTCATGGCCGCGTTGAACATCACCCACGAGATGCTGCACCGCCAGGAAGACCGCAGCGCGGCGCCCGTCAGCGGCACCAACCGCGAACAGGTGCGCGACCTGCTGGATCGGGTGGACAAGGCTTTGTCCGACGACACGGATACCAAAATCGGCTGAGATTGGTATACTGGCGCCACTCCCTGGGGGATGCGCCAGTCGGTTATGTCCCTGAGCCGATACGCACAACCACGGGGGTTGCACGCTGGGGCCGGTGTGCATGTCCGCCCGACGGAAAGCCTTAACGCCCCCTGCAATCTCCACCTTGAACTTTCGGGTTCAAGGGCTACACCGATAGCGGTCTTATCGGGGAGCCTGAATTCCTTGCCCGCCCCCTGTGGCGGGCAATTCGTTTGTGCCGCGTCTGGCGGCCAGCACGCCTGGGATCGCCTGTGCCATGACCGACACCGCGCCGCTTACCCGCCCTCAGCTTCGCCGTTTGCTGCGCAATGCCCGTCGCGCCCTCACCCCCGCCCAGCAACGCCAGGCGGCCCGTGGGCTGTACCGGCAACTGGCCCAGCACCCCCTGTTCCGCCGTGCCAGGCACATTGCCCTGTACCTGCCCAACGACGGCGAAATAGACCCGCGCCTGTTATTGCGTGAAGCCCAGCGCCGCGGCAAGCGCACCTACCTGCCGGTACTGCATGCCTGGCCGCGCACGCGCATGGTGTTCCAGCGTTTCGAGCCAGGGGAAAAACTGCGACCCAACCGTTTCCGTATCCCCGAACCGGTTATCGAGCGCAAACGCCAACGGCCCATCTGGGCACTGGACCTGATTCTGTTACCGCTGGTGGGCTTTGATGAGGTGGGCGGGCGCCTGGGCATGGGTGGCGGCTTCTATGACCGCAGCCTGGCCTACCAGGGGCGCCGGCAAAGCTGGAAAAAACCGTTGCTGCTGGGCTTGGCGCATGAGTGCCAGAAGGTCGAGCGGCTGGCGCAGGCCAGTTGGGACGTACCGTTGCAGGGCACGGTCTCGGACCGTGGCTGGTACCTGGCGCCGCGGTAATCGGCGCCAGCAGGGGGCATCAACGTTGTGGCTGGCTGGCGTCTGCCGACGTTTGGTAGGCGTTGTCCAGCTTGCGCTCCCATAGCCCTTGCGCATAACCGGTAGTGACCACACCCAGGCCAAAAATAAACACCAGGACCCACAGCAGATCCGGTTTTTTACGTTGATACATGGAAGATTGCCCCCCAAGGCAAACTGTTCAGGCTCGGCGGCTTTCTGAGTGCCGCCGGAGCATCGCGCATTAAACGGGGCGCATTTTCCGACAACCTGCGTCTGCAAGCAAACCTTGACGCCAACCGGCTGTCGGTTTCGTGCAACAGGTTATTACAAACCTTTTCAGGAGCGACACGCATGGCCTACTGGCTGATGAAATCCGAGCCCGACGAACTCTCCATCGAAGCGCTGGGGCGCCTGGGCGAAGCGCGCTGGGACGGCGTGCGCAATTACCAGGCGCGTAATTTCCTGCGGGCCATGAGCGAGGGTGACAGGTTCTTTTTCTACCATTCCAGCTGCCCGCAGCCTGGCATCGCCGGTATTGGCGAAATCATTCGTGCGGCTTACCCCGACCCGACTGCCCTGGACCCGCAAAGCCCATACCATGATGCCAAGGCCACAGCCGAGAAGAACCCGTGGAGCGCAGTGGATGTGGCGCATGTGCAAACCCTGCCACGGGTACTGGAGCTGGGCCAGCTGAAGCAGCAGGCCGGCCTGGCCGAACTGCCGCTGGTGCAGAAGGGCAGCCGCCTGTCGGTCATGCCGGTAACCGCCGAGCAATGGGCGGTGATTGTCGCGTTGCGCTGAAACCGCGCGCCAGCGGCGCCGTTTACTGCACGATCAGATTGTTGAACAGCAGGTCCTCAACGATCGGCTTGCCCTCTTCGGCTTCCATCACCTGCTGCACCTGTTTCAGTGCCTCCTGGCGCAGGTGCTCCTTGGCCTCGACATTGCTCATGCTGTCGACAGTCTGTTGGGTGAACAGCGCCACCAGCTGGTTACGGATCAGCGGTTCGTGGTGCTGAACGGCCTTGGCGGCTTCATCACCGGTCACACGCAGGGCCACATCGGCCTTGTACACCCGCAGGCGGGGGCCGCCATCCAGGGCATAGTTGCCGACAAAAGGCGGGCTCAGGGTGATGTAGGCAACCTTGGGGGCACCCTCCTTGGCTTCTTCGGCCATGGCCGCAGTTGGCAGCAACAGCGCCAGTACCATCAAGATCCACGCTTTCACGAATTCGCTCCTCATTCCAATTGGCGCCAGCTTACCCAGCGCTGCGCGCAAACCCAAGCCCAGGCTCACGCCGCCGCTTATGCCTGCCCATCAGGGCGGGCCATGCTCGTTGACCCGGTACACCGCCCTCCTACACTTATCGGCCACGACCCGCAAAGGAATAGCCCCAATGAAAGCTGTGTTGTGCAAAACCCTTGGCCCGGCGGGCAACCTGGTGCTGGAAGAAGTCGCCAGCCCACTGCCGAAGAACAACGAAATCCTGCTGGACGTGCAGGCGGCCGGGGTCAACTTTCCTGACACGCTGATCATCGAAGGCAAGTACCAGTTTCAGCCACCGCTGCCGTTCTCCCCCGGTGGTGAGGCGGCCGGTGTGGTAGCCGCGGTCGGGGAAAAGGCCGGCGCCTTCAAGGTCGGTGACCGGGTCATGGCGCTGACCGGCTGGGGGGCGTTTGCCGAGCAGGTGGCAGTGCCGTTCTACAATGTGCTGCCGATCCCGGCGAGCATGGACTTCACCACGGCAGCGGCGTTTGGCATGACCTATGGCACCTCGATGCATGCCCTGCGCCAGCGTGGCCAATTGCAAGCGGGTGAGACCTTGTTGGTGCTGGGTGCGTCCGGTGGCGTCGGCCTGGCGGCGGTGGAGATCGGCAAGGCCATGGGGGCACGGGTAATCGCGGCCGCCAGCAGTGCCGACAAACTGGCGGTGGCCAAGGCAGCCGGGGCAGATGAACTGATCGACTACAGCCAGGCCAGCCTGCGCGAGGAAATCAAGCGCCTGACCAACGGCCAGGGGGTGGACGTGATCTACGACCCGGTCGGTGGCGAGCTGTTCGAGCAGGCGGTACGCGGGCTGGCCTGGAATGGCCGGTTGCTGGTGGTGGGGTTCGCCAGTGGCACCATTCCACAGCTGGCAGCCAACCTGGTGCTGCTCAAAGGCGCGGCGGTGCTTGGGGTGTTCTGGGGTGCGTTTGCCCAGCGCCAGCCGCAGGACAATGCGGCCAACTTCCAGCAGCTGTTTGCCTGGCATGCCCAAGGCAAGTTGAAACCGCTGGTGTCGCAGACTTATCCACTGGCCAAGGCCGGGGCTGCCATTGAGAAACTGGGGCAGCGGCAGGCTGTGGGTAAGTTGGTGGTGCTGGCCAGGTAAGGCTTTAGATCTTCATCTGCAGTTCCGGCCTCTTCGCGGGCGTGCCCGCGAAAAAGCCGGCACAGGCTGATCAAACCTCTCGCGGGTTATGGCAACGGCGGAACCGCGCCTCCAGGTTGCGATCAGGCATCTGGTGGCTGCGCAGGGCCTGCAAGGTCTGTTCGACATAGTCGCGGGTGGTGCCGTAGCGCCCTTTGGCGCTGGCCAGGATATGGCTGAGCAAGGTATCCGGCAGATCGCCGGCATAGCAGGGTAAATGCCGCTCCAGCACAAAGCCCAGCGCCTGCACCTTGGTGCCATCGCCCAGCCGGCAGTTGAGCCAATGCGGCCGATAGGCCGGGTAAGGCATCTCACGTTGCCACAGGGCCATGAGCGAGTCGTCCAGGTTGCTTTCATCCAGCCGGTAGGCAAAGCCACTGCAGGACCCGCCACGGTCCAGGCCGAATACCAGCCCGGGGGTTTCCGGGGTGCCGCGATGCTCATGCGACCACAAGTAGAGCCCCCGGTGATAACCATGTACGCGTGCGCGCTGGCGCTCCACCGAATTGCACTCGGGGCGCCAGATCAACGAGCCATAGGCAAACAGCCACACCGGCCCACCCGGGTGCCGAGACATGGTGGTCTTCATGGAGTTGAACAACTGTTCGTGCGTATGTTGCTGACCAAAGTCGAGTGTCGGTGGATATGAAACTTTCCACGACATGCTTTCAAGTGCCGACATAAGCTGCCGCCAGGATTCCTGTGAACTACGGATGTAGCGAAATTCGATGAGGTTAAGCGCCAAGGCCTCTATACCAAGGCGCTTGCACTAACCATAGGTCAGAACCGCAGGAATACTCAAGCCCTCGTAGCCAGGTTTCATGCGCGCAGCCGACGACTGGAAATGATTGTTTCAACAACAGGGAAAGTTATTAATCAAGGCGGTAACAATTACCGCCTTATAACCTGACTTGCCAACTTGGGTTATTAGCCACGTGGGGCATAGGCAAATACATCGGCACGCATACGGTGCGCATCCATGCCGGCTTCGACCAAGGCGTCGAGTGTGGCGTAGATCATGTTTGGCGAGCCACTGGCATACACATGCACAGTATTGAGGTCGGCGATGTCCTCGCAAACGGCTTCATGCAACATGCCGCACCGCCCTTCCCAGCCGCACAGATCGCTGACCACCTGGTGCAGGTACAGGTTGGGCAGGCGCTGCCATTCGTCCCAGTGCTCGATCTGGTAAAAATCTTCAGGCCGACGCACCCCCCAGTACAGGTACACCGGGTACTGGAAGCCCTTGGCGCGGCAATGCTCGACCAGGCTGTGCATCTGGCCCATGCCGGTGCCGGCGGCAATCAATACCAACGGGCCCTCGGGCAACTCGGCCAGGTGGGTGTCGCCAAACGGCATTTCGATACGCGCCAGGCCGTCGCGCTTGAGCTGCTCGATCAGTTGCTGGGCACTAGGCTCGCGCGCCAGTACGTGCAGCTCCAGTTCACGCCCGCCGTGCGGCGCAGACGCCAGCGAGAAGGCCGCCTGCTTGCCGCCCTCACGCTCGATCATCAGGTACTGCCCGGCGTGGTAACGCGGGGGTTTGCCCGCCGGTGCACGCAAGCGCACCCGCCACACGTCGCCACCGACGTCGACGCATTCACTCACGCTGCACGCCAGCTTGCGCACAGGCAACTCGCCCAGGGCGAGCACACCGTCCCAGAGCAACACGCAGTCCTCCAGCGGTTCGGCAATGCAGGTGAACAACTCGCCATGGTCGCGGATTTCGCCGTCCTGACGGACCCGGCCCTCGACCAACAACGCGGCGCAGACATGGCAATTGCCATTGCGGCAGCTGTTCGGGCAGTCATAGCCCAGCCGCCGCGCTCCATCCAGGATCCGTTCCCCGGGTTCGAGCGCCAGCACCGCCCCGGACGGCTGCAACGTTACCTGCATCAATCTATTCCCAACTGATCCCACAGCTCATCGATACGCCGGGTGACGGCTTCGTCCTTGACGATGACCCGCCCCCATTCGCGTGTAGTCTCGCCTGGCCACTTGTGCGTGGCATCCAGGCCCATCTTCGACCCCAACCCCGAAACCGGCGACGCGAAGTCGAGGTAGTCGATCGGGGTGTTGTCGATCATCACCGTATCACGCTTGGGGTCCATGCGTGTGGTGATTGCCCAGATCACATCGTTCCAGTCCCGGGCGTTGATATCGTCATCGGTGACAATAACGAACTTGGTGTACATGAACTGTCGCAGGAACGACCATACACCCAACATCACGCGCTTCGCATGGCCGGGGTACTGCTTCTTCATGGTCACCACCGCCATGCGGTACGAGCAACCTTCCGGCGGCAGGTAGAAGTCGGTGATCTCCGGGAACTGCTTTTGCAGGATCGGCACGAACACTTCGTTCAGCGCGACACCGAGAATGGCCGGCTCATCAGGCGGGCGACCGGTGTAGGTGCTGTGGTAGATCGGCTTGAGCCGGTGGGTGATGCGCTCGACGGTGAACACCGGGAAGCTGTCCACTTCGTTGTAGTAGCCGGTATGGTCACCATACGGGCCCTCGGGGGCCATTTCGCCAGGGTGAATCACGCCTTCCAGGATGATTTCGGCGGTGGCCGGCACCTGCAGGTTGCTGCCACGGCACTTCACCAGTTCGGTGCGGTTGCCGCGCAGCAGGCCGGCGAAGGCATATTCAGAGAGGGTGTCCGGTACCGGCGTCACGGCGCCCAGGATGGTTGCCGGGTCTGCGCCCAGGGCGACCGCAACCGGGAACGGCTGGCCCGGGTTCTTCTCGCACCATTCGCGGTAGTCGAGCGCACCGCCCCGGTGGCTGAGCCAACGCATGATGACCTTGTTGCGGCCGATCACCTGCTGCCGGTAGATACCCAGGTTCTGGCGGTCCTTGTTCGGCCCGCGGGTCACGGTCAGGCCCCAGGTGATCAGCGGCGCCACGTCGCCAGGCCAACAGTGCTGGATAGGCAGCGCGCCAAGGTCGACATCGTCACCCTCGACCAGCACTTCCTGGCAGACCGCGTCCTTGACCACTTTCGGCGCCATCGACACGACTTTCTTGAAGATCGGCAGCTTCGACCAGGCGTCCTTCAGGCCCTTCGGCGGCTCGGGCTCCTTGAGAAACGCCAGCAATTTGCCGATTTCCCGCAGTTCATCGACCGACTCGGCGCCCATGCCCATGGCCACGCGCTCCGGGGTGCCAAACAGGTTGCCGAGCACCGGGATGTCGAAGCCTGTGGGGTTTTCGAACAGTAACGCCGGGCCTTTGGCACGCAGGGTGCGGTCGCAGACCTCGGTCATTTCCAGGACGGGGGAGATCGGAACCTGGATGCGCTTGAGCTCGCCGCGCTGTTCCAGGCCACGGATGAAGTCGCGCAAGTCGCGATACTGCATGCGGGAGCCTCGTATTGGCCGTATCGGTCGGGGGTGCAGAGTGTAGCGCCGTTCGGGGTTTGTTTGGGGGCAAAAATGCAGTGGGGCCGCTTCGCGCCCCTTCGCGGGCACGCCCGCTCCCACATGGATCACACTGAACCTGTGGCAGCGGGCGTGCCCGCGAAGGGGCGCGAAGCGGCCCCATTCAGTTCCGGTCTGGAAACGCTTACTTGCGCTTCATCGACAGGAAGAACTCGTCGTTGGTCTTGGTTTGCTTGAGCTTGTCGACCAGGAACTCGATGGCGGCGATTTCATCCATCGGGTGCAGCAGCTTGCGCAGGATCCACATGCGCTGCAATTCGTCGTCGGCGGTCAGCAGCTCTTCGCGGCGGGTACCGGAGCGGTTGATGTTGATGGCCGGGAACACGCGCTTCTCGGCGATGCGGCGATCCAGCGGCAGCTCCATGTTGCCGGTGCCCTTGAACTCTTCGTAGATCACTTCATCCATCTTCGAGCCGGTTTCGACCAGCGCGGTGGCGATGATGGTCAGCGAACCGCCTTCCTCGATGTTACGTGCCGCACCGAAGAAGCGCTTCGGCTTTTCCAGGGCGTGGGCGTCGACACCACCGGTCAGTACCTTGCCAGAGCTCGGGATCACGGTGTTGTAGGCACGCGCCAGGCGGGTGATGGAGTCCAGCAGGATCACCACGTCTTTCTTGTGCTCGACCAGGCGCTTGGCCTTCTCGATCACCATTTCGGCAACCTGCACGTGGCGCGCTGGCGGCTCGTCGAAGGTAGAGGCAACCACTTCGCCGCGCACGGTACGCTGCATTTCGGTCACTTCTTCCGGGCGCTCGTCGATCAGCAGGACGATCAGGTGGCACTCAGGGTTATTACGGGTGATGTTCGCCGCGATGTTCTGCAGCATGATGGTCTTGCCCGCTTTTGGCGGAGCAACGATCAGGCCGCGCTGGCCTTTGCCGATCGGGGCGCACAGGTCGATGACGCGGCCGGTCAAGTCCTCGGTGGAACCGTTGCCGGCTTCCATCTTCAGGCGCTTGTTCGGGAACAGCGGCGTCAGGTTTTCGAACAGGATCTTGTTCTTGGCGTTTTCCGGGCGGTCGAAGTTGATGGTGTCGACCTTCAGCAGCGCGAAGTAACGCTCCCCTTCTTTCGGTGGGCGGATCTTGCCGACGATGGTGTCGCCGGTGCGCAGGTTGAAACGGCGGATCTGGCTGGGCGAGACGTAGATATCGTCAGGGCCGGCCAGGTAGGACGCATCAGCCGAACGCAGAAAACCGAAACCATCCTGGAGAATCTCCAGCACGCCATCACCGGAGATCTCTTCGCCGCTTTTCGCGTGCTTTTTCAGCAGGGCGAAAATCACGTCCTGTTTGCGCGAACGGGCCATGTTTTCGATGCCCATCTGTTCGGCCATTTCCAAAAGATCGGTAATCGGCTTTTGCTTGAGTTCAGTCAGGTTCATAAGGGGAATGACGTAATCATGTAAGAAGGGAGAATTAAGCTTTGGCTTAATGAAGCCGCGCCGCTAGATGGCGACAGGATCGCGTACTGATTCGAATTGGGGATGCTTCGGCGACGGCATGTAGAAGGCACTGGAGAAGCAGTGCGAGGCCGAATGTAACACTTGCTTTTTTCTGCGTCTAGTGCTCTGAAAAAGAAAAGCCCCGCATTCGCGGGGCCTTTTCACATCACAGGTGGGCGTCGAGGAACGCGGCCAGCTGGGATTTGGACAGCGCGCCCACCTTGGTGGCCTCGACGTTGCCGTTCTTGAACAGCATCAGCGTCGGGATGCCACGCACGCCATGCTTGGCCGGGGTTTCCTGGTTATCGTCGATGTTCAGCTTGGCGACGGTCAGTTTGCCCGCGTAGGTGGAAGCGATGTCGTCCAGAACCGGAGCGATCATCTTGCATGGACCGCACCATTCAGCCCAGTAGTCGACCAGTACCGCGCCTTCGGCCTTCAGGACATCGGCTTCGAAGGAGGCGTCGGTGACATGTTTGATCAGATCGCTGCTCATGGATATCTCCAGGGTCGTAAGCAAAAAAAACGTGGCCCATGATAGCCGCACCCACGCTCTACAGGAAGCTGCGGTCGATTGAGTGTAACTATAGTTGGGCAAGACGCCACGAATCGAAACTGTCATCTGCGTGTCATAGCATCGAATGGCACATTGCCTTGCATCAAGGCCTGGCATGTCACGCGTTGGCGACAGCCTGCTATCGTGGCACGATTGCCGGGTTAACGACCGAGAACACACAGCATGCCGCACAACATCGCGAAGAACCTTTCTCTGATCGCCGCCATCGACCTTGGCTCCAACAGCTTCCACATGGTCGTGGCCAAGGCCCACCATACCGAAATCCGCATCCTCGAGCGGCTCGGCGAGAAGGTTCAGCTTGCCGCCGGCATCGACGAAGAGCGCAAGCTCAGTGAAGAGGCAATGGAACGGGGCCTGGACTGCCTCAAGCGCTTTTCCCAACTGATCCACGGCATGCCGGCTGGCTCGGTGCGCATCGTCGGTACCAATGCCCTGCGCGAAGCGCGCAACCGCAACGCGTTCATCCAGCGTGCCGAAGCCATCCTCGGGCACCCGGTCGAGGTCATCTCCGGCCGCGAAGAGGCGCGCCTGATCTACCTGGGTGTGTCCCACACCTTGGCCGACACCCCCGGCAAGCGCCTGGTCGCCGACATCGGCGGCGGCAGCACCGAGTTCATCATTGGCCAGCGCTTCGAGCCGCTGCTGCGCGAAAGCCTGCAAATGGGTTGCGTCAGCTTCACCCAGCGCTACTTCCGCGACGGCAAGATCACCCCGGCCCGCTACGCCCAGGCCTACACCGCCGCGCGCCTGGAGCTGATGAGCATCGAAAACGCCCTGCACCGCCTGACCTGGGACGAGGCCATCGGCTCGTCCGGGACCATCCGCGCCATCGCTGCCGCCATCAAGGACGGCGGCCTGGGCAACGGCGAGGTCAACGCCGAGGGCCTGGCCTGGGTCAAGCGCAAGCTGTTCAAGCTGGGCGACGTCGACAAGATCGACTTCGAAGGCATCAAGCCGGACCGCCGTACCATCTTCCCTGCCGGCCTGGCGATTCTGGAAGCCATCTTCGATGCCCTGGAACTGCAGCGCATGGACCATTGCGACGGCGCGCTGCGCGAAGGCGTGCTGTTCGACCTGCTAGGCCGCCACCACCATGAAGATGTGCGCGAACGCACCCTGAACTCACTGATGGAGCGTTACCACGTCGACCAGGGCCAGGCAGCGCGCGTAGAGCGCAAGGCTTTGCACGCCTTCGACCAGGTCGCGGATGCATGGGGGTTGAAGGATGGAAATTGGCGCGATCTGCTCGGCTGGGCAGCCAAAGTGCATGAAATCGGCCTGGATATCGCCCACTACCACTATCACAAGCATGGCGCCTACCTGATCGAACACTCCGACCTGGCGGGCTTCTCGCGCGAAGACCAGCAGATGATGGCCTTGCTGGTACGCGGCCACCGCCGCAACATTCCCAAGGACAAGTTTGCCGAACTGGGCGAGGAAGGCGTGAAACTGCTGCGCCTGTGCGTGCTGCTGCGCTTCGCCATCCTGTTCCACCACATCCGTGGCAACCAGCAAATGCCGAAGGTCCAGCTCAAGGCTGCCGGTGAAAGCCTCGACATCGCCTTCCCTGAAGGCTGGCTGGAACAGAACCAGCTGACCCAGGCCGACTTCGCCAACGAGGCGGAGTGGCTGACCCGGGTCGGCTTCGTCCTCAGCGTACGTTGAGGACCGGGTTGCTCAGGCGCTCCAGCAGGGTCGCCTGAACGCTGCGCGGGTTCTGGTTGCCGGTTGGGGTGCTGCGCACGTAGCGCCCGTCGGGCTGCAAGGTCCAGGCATGGGTGTTGTCGGTCAGGTAGCCTTCCAGCTCTTTCTTCACCCGCAGCAACAGCTTCTTGCCTTCGACCGGGAAGCAGGTCTCGACCCGCTTGTCGAGGTTGCGCTCCATCCAGTCGGCGCTGGACAGGTAGATCTGCTCTTCGCCGCCATTGAGGAAGTAGAACACCCGCGTGTGCTCCAGGAAGCGACCGATGATCGAGCGCACCTGGATATTGTGCGAAACCCCCGGAATACCTGGGCGCAGGCAGCACATGCCACGCACCACCAGGTCGATCTTCACGCCAGACTGGCTGGCCTTGTACAGCGCCTTGATCACCTTGGCGTCGGTCAGCGAGTTGAACTTGGCGATGATGTGCGCCGGCTTGCCGTCGAGGGCGAACTGGGTTTCCCGCGCGATCATGTCGAGCATGCCCTTCTTCAGGGTAAACGGCGCGTGCAGCAGCTTTTTCATGCGCAGGGTCTTGCCCATGCCGATCAGCTGGCTGAACAGCTTGCCAACGTCCTCGGTGAGGGCGTCGTCTGAGGTCAGCAGGCTGTAGTCGGTGTACAGGCGAGCGTTACCGGCGTGGTAGTTGCCGGTACCCAGGTGGGCGTAGCGCACGATCTCGCCGTGCTCGCGGCGCAGGATCAGCATCATCTTGGCGTGGGTCTTGAAACCGACCACGCCGTAGATCACCACCGCACCCGCCGCTTGCAGGCGGCTGGCCATCTGCAGGTTGGACTCTTCGTCGAAACGCGCACGCAGTTCGATCACCGCGGTGACCTCCTTGCCGTTTCGCGCTGCATCGACCAGGGCATCGACGATTTCCGAGTTGGCCCCGGAGCGGTAAAGGGTCTGGCGCACGGCGAGCACGTGCGGGTCCTTGGCGGCCTGGCGCAGCAGGTCGATCACCGGGGTGAAGGACTCGAATGGGTGCATCAGCAGGATGTCCTGCTTGCCGATCACGCTGAAGATGTTGTCGGCGTTCTGCAGCAGCTTGGGGATCGCCGGCGTGAACGGCGTGTATTGCAGCTCCGGGTGGCTGTCCAGGCCGGTGATGCTGAACAGGCGCGTGAGGTTGACCGGGCCATTGACCTGGTACAGCTCGCTTTCGCTGAGGCTGAACTGCTTGAGCAGGTAGTCCGACAGGTGTTTCGGGCACGTGTCGGCGACCTCCAGGCGCACGGCATCGCCGTAGCGGCGCGAGAACAGCTCGCCGCGCAAGGCGCGGGCCAGGTCGTCAACCTCTTCGGAGTCCAGTGCCAGGTCGGCGTTACGGGTAAGGCGGAACTGGTAGCAACCCTTGACCTTCATGCCCTGGAACAGGTCGTCGGCATGCGCGTGGATCATCGACGACAGGAACACATAGTTGGCACCCGGGCCACCGACTTCTTCCGGCACGCGAATCACCCGCGGCAGCAGGCGGGGGGCAGGGATGATCGCCAGGCCCGAATCACGGCCGAACGCGTCCACCCCTTCCAGCTCGACGATGAAGTTCAGGCTCTTGTTCACCAGCAGCGGGAACGGGTGGGTCGGGTCGAGGCCGATGGGGGTGATGATCGGGGCGATTTCGTCGCGGAAGTAGCGGCGTACCCAGGTCTTGAGCTTGGGTGTCCAGTAACGGCGGCGAATGAAGCGGATCTGGTGTTTTTCCAGCTCCGGCAGCAGCACGTCGTTGAGAATGGCGTATTGCCGGTCGACTTCCAGGTGCACCAGCTCGCTGATGCGCGCCAGCGCCTGGTGCGGCTGCAGACCGTCGGCGCCGGCCAGTTCGCGGGCAAAATTGATCTGCTTCTTGAGGCCGGCCACCCGGATTTCAAAGAACTCGTCAAGGTTGCTGGAGAAGATCAGCAGGAACTTGAGCCGCTCCAGCAGTGGGTAGCTCTCGTCCAGCGCCTGCTCCAGCACGCGAATATTGAACTGCAACTGCGAGAGTTCGCGATGAATGTACAGGCTGCTGTCGTCCAGGCCAGGCACCACGATTGCCGGGGCCGGCGGCGGCGCAGGCACCGGGGCGGCAGGCTCGGCCGCCTGCCCGGCTTCCGGCGCGGTGGCCGGCGGCAGGTCTGGCGGGGTCTGCAGCATCTCTTCGGGGAGCTCCTGGGCATCCTTGATCGCGACAGGGCTAAGCACTTCATTATTCATCTGACGTTCCTGAGGACGTTAACGCCCTATCATCGATTGAGCGGCAAGATAAGCGCCCATTATGACGCCTGTGTGACATGGCAGGGCAAGCCATGACGCGTGGCTATGGCAATGTGGTGTAGGAATTGTTCATGTGGAGACACATTTGGACACTTTCCCGAATGCCCGCGAAGGGGTAGGCTGCGCGTTCATTTCGCCAGCACCTCAGAAAATGCTTCAACAATTCCTGCAGGATTTCGGCTACTTTGCCCTTTTTCTAGGCACCTTCTTCGAAGGCGAGACCATCCTGGTGCTTGCAGGATTCCTTGCATTCCGCGGTTACATGGACATCAACCTGGTGTGCCTGGTGGCGTTCTTCGGCAGCTATGCCGGCGACCAGTTGTGGTATTTCATGGGCCGGCGTCACGGCCGCAAGATTCTGGCCCGCAAGCCGCGCTGGCAGGCGATGGGCGACCGGGCGCTGGCCCACATTCGCCGCCACCCCGACATCTGGGTACTGAGTTTCCGCTTCGTCTACGGCCTGCGCACGGTCATGCCCGTGGCCATTGGCCTGTCGGGCTATCCGCCACGCCGCTACCTGCTGCTGAACGGCATTGGCGCAGCGATCTGGGCCATTGCCCTGGGTGCGGCGGCCTATCACTTCGGCGCCATCCTCGAAGGCCTGCTGGGCAACGTCAAGCGGTACGAACTATGGGTGTTGGCCGCCCTGCTGGGGCTGGGCGTGCTGTTGTGGCTGCGCCGTCGCTTCCGTGCCCTGCGCGCAGAGCGCAAGGCCGCCGCCCAGGCGGCGGGCGAACAGCGCGACCAGCAGTGACCCCGAAGCGCCACTGCGGCGCATCGGGTTGCACACAGCGTGTCGGGTTGCCGGACGAACAAGGCAGCCGCGCGCCTGTCACAAGCATGACTGGCCCTGAAAACCAACCCGGCGAGCGCCCGCTCGCGATGCGCCGCGCAGGCAGCGCTCGATCTCCCAGGCGCGACACAACACTGGAGCTTCAAACATGACTAAAAAAGTAGCGGTGGTTCTTTCCGGCTGTGGCGTGTACGACGGCGCCGAAATTCACGAAAGCGTGATCACCCTGCTGCGCCTGGACCAGCGCGGCGCGCAAGTGCAGTGCTTCGCGCCGAACATTGCGCAGATGCATGTGATCAACCACCTGACCGGCGAGGAGATGCCCGAGTCGCGCAACGTGCTGGTGGAATCGGCGCGCATTGCTCGGGGCGAGGTCAAGGACATCCGCGAGGCCAAGGTCGAAGACTTCGATGCGCTGATCGTGCCGGGTGGCTTCGGGGCGGCGAAGAACCTGTCCAACTTCGCCGTGGAAGGCGCCAACTGCAGCGTCAACCCAGACGTGCTGGCCCTGGCCGAAGCCTTTGCCGCTGCCTGCAAGCCGGTTGGCCTGATCTGCATTTCGCCGGCACTGGCGGCGAAGATCTACGGGCCGGGGGTGGTCTGCACCATTGGCAGCGACGCGGATACTGCGGCGGCAGTGGTGAAGATGGGCGGCACCCATGAAGAATGCGACGTGCACGACATCGTCGAAGATACCCAACGCAAGCTGGTGACGACCCCGGCTTACATGGAGGCCAAGTCGATCAGCGAGGCGGCTGGTGGCATCAACAAGCTGGTGGACCGGGTGCTGGAGCTGACCCACGAGTAAGGCCCGCCCACGCGCAGCCCAGAATCCGGCGCGGTCAAAGGCCTGCGTACGCCGATCAATGTGGGAGCGGCCTTGTGTCGCGAAAGGGGCGCGAAGCGGCCCCAGGATTTGAGCTTCGCCGCATAAATTGCCGGGGCCGCTTCGCGGCCCTTTCGCGACACAAGGCCGCTCCTACAAAATGGCCGCGTTACACTTCAGGCCCTCGATAGTCGCGAAATGATCCGGTCCAGCGCATTGGCGAACGCCTGCTTGTCGCGCTCCCCATAAGCCGCCTGCCCTCCCCCGACCTGGCCCTGCTCGCGCAAATCGGTAAACAGGTTGCGCGCGGCCAGCCGATCACCCATGTTGCGCTCGTCGAACTCGCGCCCGCGTGGGTCCAGCACTGCCACGCCCTTCTTGACCAGGCGGTCGGCCAACGGCACGTCACTACAGATCACCAGCTCGCCCGGCACGGCATGCTCGACCAGATAATCGTCGGCCGCATCCATGCCACTGGGCACCACGATCAACCGCACGATCGCAAACGCAGGCCTGGCCACTGCCTGGCCCGCCACCATCACCACCTCGAACTTGCGCTTGAGGGCGAACTTGACGATCAGATCCTTGGCTGCCTTGGGGCAGGCATCGGCATCGATCCATACACGCATCGGATAATCTCTTCATCAGCTCAATGTGCTCATGATGCCTCATGCACGGCAAAAGCCGGAACCGGCCGGCGCGCTGGAAAAATGGCGCCAATATTCCAATTAGCGCTTATCCGCCCCTGTTACTCAGGCTAAACTCGCCACAGCTTCACTGGCCTGCCCGAGCGCGCAATGAACCACCCCCACGAAATCCGCCCCGACCTGGACCAAGGCATCGACCGCAAAGTCCTGGCGACACTGCGCGCGCGTTTCCTGCACCTGAACCAGTCTCGTCTGCAGCGGGCAATGGAGGGCCTGTCGACACGTCAGCAACAAGTGCTGCTGCTGTTGCCCTTGCTGTTTCACGTGAACCACCCGCTATTGCCGGGTTACGTCTCGGGCAGCACCCCCGCAGGCGTCTCGGGCTACGAGCCCGGTAGCGAGCTGGTCGCAGAAGCCCAGCGCCTGGCCCGCTCATTCACCTACAAGGCCCAGCACGGCAACCCGCCACGGCCGATACACGGCCTGTTCCTGATGGGCAGCCTGGGCTCGCTGGCGCAGGCCGAGCACAGCGACATGGACGTATGGGTATGCCACGCCCCCGGCATGCCCGAGCCGTTGCTCGAAGAGCTGCGCCGCAAGTGCCAACTGCTGGAAACCTGGGCGGCCAGCCTGGGCGCAGAGGCACACTTTTTCCTGATCGACACCCAAGGGTTTGCCCAGGGCCAGCGTGATGGTCAGCTTGGCTCAGACAATTGCGGGACTACCCAGCATTACCTGCTGCTGGACGAGTTCTACCGCACAACCGTGTGGCTGGCCGGGCGTACGCCGCTGTGGTGGCTAGTGCCGGTCTACGAAGAAGGCAATTACCAGGCCTATACCCAGACCCTGCTGGCCAAGCGTTTTATCCGCAGCCAGGATGTGCTCGACCTGGGCAACCTGGCGCACATTCCGCCCGGCGAGTTCATTGGTGCCGGCCTGTGGCAACTGTTCAAAGGCATCGACTCACCCTACAAGTCGCTGCTCAAACTGCTGCTGACCGAGGCCTACGCCAGTGAATACCCTGGCGTGCGCTGCCTGAGCCTGGACTACAAGCAGGCAGTGTTCGCCAACCAGCTGGACCTGGACGAGCTGGACCCGTATGTCATGGTCTACCGGCGCATCGAACGCTACCTGCTGCAAAAGGGCGAGCCTGTGCGCCTGGAACGGGTACGGCGCAGCCTGTACCTGAAAGTGAACAAGAAGCTCAGCGATCAGAACCGTAGCAATGGCTGGCAGCGCCGTTTGCTTCAGCGCCTGGCTGACGAGTGGGGGTGGGATGAGCGGCAGCTGGCGATACTGGACAGCCGCAGCCAATGGAAAGTCCAGCAGGTTGCCGTGGAGCGCCGCGAACTGGTGGCCGAGCTGAACCACAGCTATCGTTTCCTTGGCCAGTTCGCACGCACCCGGAACGCCAGCAGCCGTGCCGACCAACGCGAGCTCAACGTACTGGGCAGGCGCCTGTATGCGGCCTTCGAGCGCCGTGCCGGCAAGGTCGAGGTAATCAACCCGGGTATCGCTCCGGACCTCGCCGAAGACACCCTCACCCTGGTTCAGTTACCTAACCGCAAGGAACCAGGTAACTACCACTGGGAACTGTACAGCGGCAACCTGAACTCTCACGACGTCGAGTACTTCAACCCGATAAAACGCTGCCGCGAGCTGCTGGAGCTGCTGGCCTGGGCCCATCGCAACGGGGTCATCGACAGCGGCACGCGCTTGGCGCTGCACCCGGGTGTCAGTGACCTGAGCGAGTTCGAGCTGGTCAACCTGCTCGGTTGCCTGCAGCAATGCATCCCCCTGCCCTTGCCGACCGTGAGTGAGGTGCGCCTGCTGCAACCCAGCGTTGCCGATGAAGTGCTGCTACTGGTCAACGTGGCCATCGACCCACTGCGCCATCACCGCGACCTGAACATCCTGATGACCACCGAGCGCACCGACTCACTGAGCTATGCCGGGGTGCGGGAGAACCTGGTGCTGACCTTGGACCAGGTCACCCTGAACAGCTGGAACGAAGTGCTGGTTCAGCGCTTTGACGGCGAACACGCGCTGGTGCGCTGCCTGCGTGACTTTCTCAACAGCCCGGTGGCGCATGGCCACCGGCCGCGGGTACGGGTGCATTGCTTCTGCCCGAGCCGCGCACAGGCCATCAGCCAACGGGTGGAAGAGATCTTCGACACCGTGCAGCTGTTGCAAGCCCAGGGCCTGCAGCACCGCTACCTGCTACAGGTTGCCCAGCACACCCATGTGCTGGAGCTGCAACCGGGGCATGTCAGCCTGAGCACCCTGGCCGAGCACGATGCCCTGCTGGCCTACCTGGGCGAAGAACGCAGCGTCTACAGCCCGTTGTACCTGGACGCCAACGCCCTGCAAGATCACGACCTGCGCCTGGTGCTGGAGCAGGGTCGACCGGCGTGCATTCAGGTGTTCTACCGCCTGCAGGACGAATGGGCCGAGCTGTATGTGCTGGATGAATGCAACGCGTTATGGCAACAACGCCTGCCGCTGCATGACGAGGCGCACCTGCTGTTGCCGCTGCATCGTTTTTTGCGCTCGGTGGTGATGCGCCGCGAGGCTCGCCTGCCGCTGGATGACCTTGGGCAGGCGGCCCTGGATATCCAGTACGCGCAGCTACTGCCTGGCGGCCCGGGCAAGGCCCGCAGCATCGAACCGCGCGTGGCGCCGCAGGAGGGCAGTGACCAGCCTTACTATGAAGTGCAGGCCATCATCCAGGCCGGTGTAGGGGGTGCTGCGCATGTGACACTGTACTGCGACCAGCAGGAGTTTTCCGAGCTGGAGCATGGGCCGCAGCTGTATGCGGTAGTGGCGCGGCAGATCATCGGCCAGCGGCGCGGGGCCGGGAAGTACCGGTGCTATATCACCGACCTGGATTTGTCCGAGCTGCTGGATGACCGGCTGGGGGCAACGCAGGTTTACCTGAGCTACAAGCGGGTGCTGGAGCAGGCATTGAACGAGGGGTTGGAGCAGGTGCTGTGCCAATGACCGGGCTGCTCCAACATGGGCCGCATGGCGGCCCAGGCCTCAGAGGTCGAAATCACCCGCCGCTTCAGGCTGGTACTCGACTTCCAGCAGTTTCAGCTTGAGGGTCTTGCCCCCCGGCGCCGGCCAGTCGATCTGTTCACCCACCGACAACCCCAGCAAAGCGCAGCCAATTGGCGCCAGCACCGAAACCTTGCCTTCCGCCCCGGCATCCTTCGGGTACACCAGGGTCAGGTGGTAGTCCTTGCCGCTGGCTTCCTCACGGCAGTGCACGCGCGAGTTCATGGTCACCACGCCTGCGGGTACTTCCTCATGACCGACGACCTGTGCGGCACGGTCCAGCTCCTCCTGCAGGGCGAACACACCCGGCGTACTCTCGTCGAGGCTCTCGATCAGACGCTCCAGACGCTGTACGTCCAATCGGGTGAGGATAAGGGAAGGCTTGGTGCTCATGATCCAGTCAGACTCCTTTGAACAGGCAATTTTCAATGCACAGATAAAGCAAAACCCCGCCCAAGGGCGGGGTTTGAAAAGGCTTTGGCGTCATCGACGCAGAACCCGACACTACCACAGACGGGCAAATACTCAAGCCCCTGCGGTCAGTGTGCCTTTGCCTGCGCACGCAGGACCTGTGCCTCGCGGCAGATCTGCCGGCGCCGCTCGTCATCGGCCGAGCGCCACTCGCGAATATGCTCGACATGCCGGTGGCAACCGGTGCAGACACGCTGCTCGTCGAGCCGGCAGACGCTGATGCAGGGTGATGGCACCGCGGGGCTGACATTGCTGTACAACGGCTTGGGTGGCCGTGGCTGGGCGCTGCTCATGTCAGATCTCGTCGAAGTCCAGCTTCTCGCCAGCCCGCTCCCAGACGATGCGCTCGAGCATTTCGCCCAGCAGCTCTTCGCTCTTTTCGCAGACCCACTTATTACTCTCTTCGTCGTAGTCGAAGTGGAAACCACCGGAACGGTCAGCCAGCCACAGTTGGCGCAGCGGCTCCTGACGGCTGAAGATCAGCTGGGCGCCGCCTTCGAACTTGACGGTGAGCACGCCAGCGGAATTCTCCATGTCCAGGTCCAGGCCGCTCTCGTCGAACAGGTCTTCCAGGGCCTGTTGGGTCGCGTCGACCAGATCGTGGAAACGCGCTTCACTCAAACTCATTGCAGGAACCTCGAAATTGGCGGCATTACAGGCAAGCCGGGGAAGATACGGGCGCAACGCGCCAGCCGCAAGCTGCTAGCTACAAGCCGCAAGAAAAAGCCCAGCCTACACCCGATCGCTTTTTCTTGCCGCTTGAAGCTTGAAGCTTGCCGCGTCTGCTGCCCGCCCGGCGGACCGGCCCTTGCATAGGCAAGCCGCCGGTCGCTCGGTATACTCGGGCGCAATACTGCATTTTCTAAGGATTTCACCCATGAAGCGCCTGATTTCCTCCTTCGCGGCGCTGGTCGCTGTTGCCTGCCTCGTTTCGGCCTGCGGCCAGAAAGGCCCGCTGTATCTGCCGGACGACGGCGATAACGGTAAAGCGCACAAGTCGCACCAGCACTCGTCGAAAGCCAAGCCGACCGCGGTCCAGGAGCAGCCGCCAGCGCCCGAGTCCGAGCCAGAGCAGTCGCCTGCGCAGTAAAGGAAACCAGATGAACGCTTTCAACTACCGCGACGGCGAGCTGTTCGCGGAGGGTGTAGCCCTGTCGGCCATCGCCGAACGCCATGGCACGCCTACCTACGTGTACTCGCGCGCTCACATCGAGGCCCAGTACCGCAGCTACACCGACGCCCTGCAAGGCGCCGAGCACCTGGTGTGCTTTGCGGTCAAGGCCAACTCCAACCTCGGCGTGCTGAACGTGCTGGCACGCCTGGGTGCAGGTTTCGACATCGTCTCCGGCGGCGAGTTGGAGCGTGTGCTGGCGGCCGGTGGCCGCGCGGACCGCGTGGTGTTCTCCGGCGTGGGGAAAACCCGCGAAGACATGCGCCGCGCCCTGGAAGTGGGTGTGCACTGCTTCAACGTGGAGTCCACTGACGAGCTGGAGCGCCTGCAGGTGGTGGCCGCCGAAATGGGCAAGGTTGCCCCGGTATCGCTGCGGGTCAACCCGGACGTGGACGCCGGTACCCACCCTTACATCTCCACTGGCCTTAAAGAAAACAAGTTCGGCATCGCCATTGCCGACGCCGAAGCCATCTACGTGCGTGCGGCGCAGTTACCGAACCTTGAAGTGGTCGGTGTCGACTGCCACATCGGCTCCCAGCTGACCACCATCGACCCGTTCCTCGACGCGCTCGACCGCCTGCTGGTGCTGGTCGACCGCCTGGCCGAGTGCGGCATTCACCTGCGCCACCTGGACCTGGGCGGCGGGGTCGGGGTGCGCTACCGTGACGAACAGCCGCCGTTGGTGGCCGACTACATCAAGGCCATCCGCGAGCGCGTTGGCCACCGCGACCTGGCCCTGGTGTTCGAGCCTGGCCGCTATATCGTGGCCAATGCCGGCGTGTTGCTGACCCGCGTGGAATACCTCAAGCACACCGAGCACAAGGACTTCGCCATCATCGATGCGGCGATGAACGACCTGATCCGCCCGGCCTTGTACCAGGCCTGGATGGGCGTCAGTGCGGTCAAGCCGCGTGGCGGTGAAGGCCGTGCCTATGACCTGGTCGGGCCGATCTGCGAGACCGGCGACTTCCTCGGCAAGGACCGCGTCCTCGACCTGGCCGAAGGTGATTTGCTGGCTGTGGAGTCGGCGGGCGCCTATGGTTTTGTCATGAGCTCCAACTACAACACCCGTGGTAGATGCGCCGAAATCCTGGTTGACGGTGACCAGGCGTTCGAAGTACGCCGCCGCGAGACCATCGCCGAACTGTACGCTGGCGAAAGCCTGCTGCCGGAGTAAGCCCATGCTACTGCGTTTTACCAAGATGCATGGGCTGGGCAACGACTTCATGGTCCTGGACCTGGTCAGCCAGCACGCCCACATCCAGCCCAAGCACGCCAAGCAATGGGGTGACCGCCACACCGGCATCGGCTTCGACCAGTTGCTGATCGTCGAGGCGCCGAACAACCCGGAAGTGGACTTCCGCTACCGTATCTTCAATGCCGACGGCTCCGAAGTGGAGCAGTGCGGCAACGGTGCGCGCTGCTTCGCCCGTTTCGTGCTGGACAAGCGCCTGACCGCGAAAAAACGCATCCGCGTGGAAACCAAGAGCGGCATCATCGTGCTGGACGTGCAAAACGACGGCCAGGTGAGTGTCGACATGGGCCCACCGCGCTTCACCCCTGCCGAAATCCCCTTCGTCGCCGACGCGCAGGCGCTGAACTACCCACTGGAAGTCGACGGCCAATTGCATTCGATTGCCGCCGTGTCCATGGGTAACCCGCATGCCGTGCTGCGTGTCGACGACGTGCGTACTGCCCCCGTGCATGAACTGGGCCCGAAGATCGAAAACCACCCACGCTTCCCGCAGCGGGTGAATGCCGGCTTCCTTCAGGTCATCGACCGCCACCGGGCCAACCTGCGCGTGTGGGAACGCGGCGCGGGCGAAACCCAGGCCTGCGGCACCGGCGCCTGCGCCGCCGCCGTGGCGGCGATCAGCCAGGGCTGGATGGACTCCCCGGTATCCCTCGACCTGCCAGGTGGCCGCCTGCACATCGAATGGGCCGGCCCCGGCAAGCCCGTGGTGATGACCGGCCCGGCCGTACGCGTCTACGAAGGACAGGTTCGTCTCTAAGCGAGTAACCGCCATGACCGATCAGCCCAAGGTTGTACCCCAGCAGTCCGCCGAGCTCGATGCCGAGGCGGTGGTCGCCTACCTTCGCGCCCACCCTACCTTCTTCAGCGAGCACGACGAGTTGCTGATCGAACAGCGTATTCCGCACCAGCGCGGCGACAGCGTGTCGCTGGTCGAGCGCCAGCTCAAGCTGCTGCGCGACCGCAACATCGAGATGCGCCACCGCCTGTCACAACTGATGGACGTGGCCCGCGACAACGACCGGCTGTTCGACAAGACGCGCCGGCTGATCCTCGACCTGCTTGATGCCGGTAGCCTGGAAGAAGTGGTCATGGCCGTCGAAGACAGCCTGCGCCAGGAGTTTCAGGTGCCCTTTGTCAGCCTGATCCTGTTCGGTGACAACGTTGCCCCCGTGGGGCGCTGGGTCAGCAATGCCGAGGCCCAGCAGGCCATCGGTGCCCTGTTGGGCGGTGGCAAGACGGTCAGCGGCAACCTGCGCGAACATGAACTGGCCTTCCTGTTCGGCGAGGAACAGCGCCGCGAGGTCGGCTCCAGCGCCGTGGCCGCGCTGGAGTACCAGGGGTTGCATGGGGTGCTGGCAATCGGTAGCCGAGACCCGCAACACTACAAGAGCAGCGTCGGCACGCTGTTCCTCGGCTACATCGCCGAAGTGCTCGGCCGTGTCGTGCCACGGGTGACCCAGACCCTGCGTTCGGTACGCTGATGGAACGCCAGCTGGAGGCTTATTGCGCACACCTGCGCAGTGAGCGCCAGGTGTCGGAGCACACCTTGCTGGGCTACCGTCGCGACCTGGACAAGGTCATTGCCTATTGCAAGGAGCACGGTATTGCCGACTGGCAAGCGCTGCAGATTCAGCAGTTGCGTCAGCTGGTCGCCCGCCTGCATCACCATGGTCAGGCCTCGCGCAGCCTGGCGCGGCTGCTGTCCGCTGTACGCGGCCTGTACCGTTACCTGAACCGCGAAGGCCTGTGCCAGCACGACCCTGCCGCCGGCTTGAGCGCCCCCAAGGGCGAGCGCAAGCTACCCAAGGTGCTGGACACCGACCGTGCGCTGCAGCTACTCGATGGCGGCGTGGACGACGACTTCATTGCCCGCCGTGACCAGGCCATGCTGGAGCTGTTCTATTCCTCGGGCCTGCGCCTGTCTGAGCTGACCAACCTCGACCTGGATCACCTGGACCTTGCCGCCGGCCTGGTGCAGGTACTGGGCAAAGGCGGCAAGGCGCGGGTGCTACCGGTCGGCCCCAAGGCCCGCGAAGCGCTGAAGGAATGGTACCGCCTGCGCGGCATCGGCAACCCGCGCGACCGCGCCGTGTTCATCACCCGCCAGGGCAACCGCATCAGCCCCCGTACCGTACAGCAGCGGGTCAAGGCCGTGGGTGAACGTGAACTGGGCCAACACCTGCACCCGCACATGCTCCGCCATTCCTTCGCCAGCCATGTGCTGGAATCGTCCCAGGACCTGCGCGCAGTGCAAGAGATGCTCGGCCATGCCGACATCAGCACCACGCAAATCTATACCCATCTGGACTTCCAGCACCTGGCGGCGGTGTACGACAGCGCCCACCCCCGGGCCAAACGCAGCAAAGGCACAGACTCATGAGCATCAAGCTGATCACCTTCGACCTCGACGACACCCTGTGGGACACCGCGCCAGTGATTGCCAGTGCGGAAGTCGTGCTGCGCGACTGGCTCGAAGCCAACGCCCCCCTCCTGGGCGGGGTGCCGGTGGAACACCTGTTCGCCATCCGCGAACGCCTGGTGCAGGCCGAGCCCGGCCTGAAGCACCGCATCAGTGCCCTGCGCCGGCGGGTACTGTTCCATGCCCTCGAAGAGGTCGGCTACAGCGAGAAACACGCACAGGACCTGGCCAATGAAGGCTTCGAGGTGTTCCTGCATGCTCGCCACCAGGTGCAGATCTTCCCCGAGGTGCAGCCAGTGCTGGAGATCCTGCGGCATCAGTACACCCTGGGCGTTGTCACCAATGGCAATGCCGACGTCAGCCGGCTGGGGCTGGCGGATTACTTCCGCTTTGCCCTGTGTGCCGAGGACCTGGGCATTGGCAAGCCGGACCCGGCGCCGTTTTTGGAGGCCTTGCGGCGTGGTGAGGTGGACGCCGGTGCGGCGGTGCACATTGGTGATCACCCGGCTGACGACATTGCCGGTGCCCAGCGCGCCGGGTTGCGTGCGGTTTGGTTCAACCCGCAGGGCAAGGCCTGGGCGGGTGAGCAGGCGCCGGATGCCGAGATTCAGCGCCTGTCGCAGTTGCCCGACGTGCTCGCACGCTGGCGCTGACAGGGGCCGCTTTGCGGCCCATTCGCGGGCACGCCCGCTCCTACAGGGACCGTGCAGGTCCCAAGACCTGTGGTGAACCTGTGGGAGCGGGCTTGCCCGCGAAGCGGCCGGCACAGGCACAAAAAAGCCCGCAGCGACGGCGGGCTTCTTGACGATCAGCCACTTAGATAGGGCGGCTGCCGTACTTGTTGTCCGGCTTCTTGGGCGGGTCGGCGACCACGTTGGCCTCGACTTCCTGCACCTTGCCACCGCGCGACAGAAATTCTTCCATCGCCTTGGCCAGTGCATCACGCTCTTTCTGCTTGGCTTCCATGCTCGGCATCTCGTCTACCGAGACTGCCGCCTTGGATTTGCCCTTGGCAGCGGGTGCCGGGCTGCTGTCGTCATCGCCAGCGTCTTCGACGCCGTCATCAGCCGCCGCTTCGAGGCCTTCATCGCCCTCGTCTTCGTCACCTACTTCGAGGTCATCATTTTCCAGATCGTCGTCGCTCATGTTCTACCTCATGACTTGCGAAAAGCAGGTTAGTTATAGACCAGTGCAGCCGTAGACCGGCAGCTACCGGTGAAAATTCAACTGGCCGTGGGTTAGGCCACTGCCCTTGGGGCCGGCGCTCCTGATGGGAGGCGGTACCCAGCAGGCCCTGCTCCTGGCAGAACCTGACAAATCCATTAGCCCCTGCTGGCCACTCGCTATTGGCAAGCCTAGCAAAGGCTGATTGAAGTGCGCGGACTGCTTGCCAAACACCCTTCGGCGCGCATTCTAGCGCGCCGGTAGAAAAAGCAAAGCACCATAAATGCCCTACGACTTGTAAGTTTTTTGCCTACGTCGCGAACGTGCCGGATAAACCGTTTGCCGAGCGGGAAATGTTAAAAATCTGGCAAAAAAATGCCCGGCAAGCCGGGCAAGTTTTTACCGCGTCGCAGTTACAGGTTGTAGCCGCGCTCGTTGTGCTGAGCCAGGTCGAGACCGACCGACTCTTCTTCTTCGTTGACCCGAAGGCCCATCACCAGGTCCAGCACCTTGAGAATCACGTAGGTGACGATGGCGGTGTAGACCACGGTAAAGATCACGCCTTTGGCCTGTACCCAGACCTGCATGCCGATGTCGGTGACAGTACCGAAGCCGCCCAGTGCCGGGGCTGCGAACACGCCGGTGAGGATGGCGCCGATGATGCCGCCCACACCGTGAACACCGAAGGCGTCCAGCGAGTCGTCATAGCCCAGCTTGCGCTTGAGGGTGGTGGCGCAGAAGTAGCAGATCACACCCGAAGCCAGGCCGATTACCAGGGCACCCATGGGGCCCACGGTACCCGCGGCCGGGGTGATGGCGACCAGGCCGGCAACCACACCCGAAGCGATGCCCAGGGCGCTCGGCTTGCCGTGGCCGATCCACTCGGCGAACATCCAGCCCAGTGCGGCAGCGGCGGTGGCGATCTGGGTCACCAGCATGGCCATGCCGGCGGTGCCGTTGGCCGCTGCAGCAGAACCTGCGTTGAAGCCGAACCAGCCGATCCACAGCATGGCCGCGCCCATCAGGGTGTAGCCCAGATTGTGGGGCGCCATCGGGGTGGTCGGGTAGCCTTTGCGCTTGCCCAGTACCAGGCAGCAGACCAGGCCGGCGATACCTGCGTTGATGTGCACCACGGTGCCGCCAGCGAAGTCCAGTACGCCCCAGTCCCACATCAGTGCACCGTCACCGCTCCACACCATGTGCGCGATTGGCGCGTATACCAGGGTGAACCAGATACCCATGAACACCAGCATCGCGGAGAACTTCATGCGCTCGGCGAAGGCACCGACGATCAGCGCCGGGGTGATGATGGCGAAGGTCATCTGGAAGGTGATGAACACCGCTTCAGGGAACAGCGCAGTGGCCGAAGTCAGGCTCTCGGGCGTGACACCGCTGAGGAAGGCCTTGGAGAAGCCGCCAACGAACGAATTGAAATTGAGTACGCCTTTTTCCATACCGGCGGTATCGAAGGCCATGCTATAGCCGTAGACGACCCAGAGAATGCTCATCAGGCCGGTGATTGCAAAGCACTGCATCATCACCGACAGCACGTTCTTGGAACGCACCATGCCGCCATAGAACAGGGCCAGGCCCGGAATGGTCATGAACAGCACCAGCGCCGTCGCGGTCAGCATCCAGGCGGTGTCGCCGGAGTTCAGCGCTGGGGCAGCTTCCTCTGCCAGGGCGAGCCCGGGGGTTACGAGGGACAATAGGGCTCCTAGCCCTGCGATCTTACGCAGAGTCATGTTGTTTTCTCCTGGGGCTTTGGGTTTGGTGAGGCTTTGTTGTTGCTTAGATCGCGTCGGTATCGGTTTCGCCGGTACGGATACGGATCGCCTGCTCCAGATTCACCACGAAAATCTTGCCGTCACCGATCTTGCCGGTGTTGGCTGCCTTGGTGATGGCTTCGATTACCCGATCAAGGTCCTTGTCATCGATGGCGACATCGATCTTCACCTTGGGCAGGAAATCGACCACATACTCAGCACCGCGGTACAGCTCGGTGTGGCCCTTCTGGCGACCGAAACCTTTGACTTCGGTGACGGTGATACCCTGCACGCCGATTTCCGACAGTGACTCGCGCACGTCGTCCAGCTTGAACGGCTTGATGATGGCTGTGACTAGCTTCATGAAACTCTCTCCCGATTTGGTGGACTTGCCCCAGGAAAACAAACCCGTCTCAAGTCTAAGCGCAGCGGTTGGCTTTGTAACGCGTCGTCGGCATCCGGCTCCGCGTGCGCACTGCCTGGTCACAAGGAACTGCATCAGTGCATGGCTCGAACTGGTCTTTGCAGAAACCTTGCCAGTTCCGCCAAAGCCACGAAAAACAGCGAGTTATGTGATTTAGTCAGGATTGGCCAGTCGCCAGCATGCAGATCATGCACAGTTTCGGTGCGCTAGGGCGGGGGCTGCTGCTCGAAAAACGTGCAGTACCGCGCGAGCGTCTGTGAAAGAAAGGCCCATGTGCGTGCGTGCTACACTGCTGGCCATTTCTCAGTTTCAATGGAAAGCCCCATGCTCGCGCCCAAAGCCCTTCTCGATGCCCTGAGCGACCAAGCCTCGCGTCTGTTCAGCAGCGATACCGCACAGCCTCGCGCCGAACTGGAAAGTCAGTTCAAAGTGCTGATGCAAGGGGCGTTCAGCAAACTGGACCTGGTCAGCCGTGACGAATTCGACAGCCAGATGGTCGTGCTGGCGCGCACCCGTGCACGCCTTGAGGCCCTGGAGCAACAGGTAGCAGAGCTGGAAGCGCGGCTGGCCCCTACTGCCCAGCAGGACTGAACCAGACCTGCTGCTGCCACACGTCAGGCGGAAACCTGCAGGGCGTTCAGCTCAGGCGGCCTGGGCGGTAGCTCACTGGCATGCAGGGTGCCGCGCAACAGCGCTGCACCACATTGGGTGAACACTGTTTTCAGCCGGTTGTGCGAGTTGAGTATCTGGGCCTGGATACGCGCGATGGTGGCGTCTGCCGGCTGCAAGCTGGCCGCACGGTTGGCCCATTCGATGGCGGCAAAGCGGCTTTGCTTGCGGGTGCCGCGCCCCTGCATCCAGGCCAGCCCCAGCTCGGCACTGGCGCGTGCGGCAATTCCCAGATCAGGGTGCTCGACCAGGCTCAACAGGTAGGCCACAGCCTCGGCCCGCTCCCGAGAGTTGCCGAACTGGCGCAACAGGATGCCCAGATGCAAACGCGCGCGGGCATTGGTTTGAGCATCGCCCAGCGCGTCGACCAGCAGGTGCCTGACGGCCAGCATGGCGCTGCGCTCGCTGAGGTCCTCGCCATCCTTCATGCGCAGGCACGCCAGCTTGTATTTGGCCCGGCGGCTGCCCGCTGCCACTGCGCGCCGTAGCCAATGTTCAGCGGCCTGGCGATTAATGTACTCCTGCGGGGTATTCGCCTGGCCACCACAGTACAAGTCATACAAGCCAAGGGCTGCCCCCGGCAGGTTCAGTTCGGCACAACGCTCATACAGGTAGACGGCCGCTTCATGGCGGTTGGCAGCCAACAGCAGGCGCGCCGCCGCAAGCACCGTGAACCCCGGCGCATGGCCTGCCAGCTGGCGTTTCACCGCCCGCTGCGACCATGCCCGGGCCTGCTCGGCCGAGCGTGGCAGCCCCCACAGACCAAAGCAGTGCCCTGCGGCGCGCAAGGCACAGGCGCCCGCATGGCAGCGCCCGTCGCACAGGCGCTCGAGGGCGCGGCGCAGCAACTGCTGCTGATCCGCCAGGCCGTCGCGCAGTATCAGCTCGGCCAGGCAACGGAACGGCTCGCCCATGGCCCCGATGGCTCCGTGATCGGCATTGCATGCCAGGCTTGCGGCAAAGTCGCCAATCGCGCCGGCCTGATCGTGCAATGCAGTACAGCGCAACGCCCCCCGCCAGGCCAGCAGTACTGCGCGCTCCCTTGGCCTCAGCGGGCGCTGTGCCCAGGCGTCGAACAACTGCTGCCAGGTGGCCACGGCCTGCAACTGGTCGGCAGCCGGCAACAGTAGCTGTTCTTCGACGGCCATCCAGCGCAAGGCGTTACGCAGGCGCTCGTCCCAACTGGCGCACAACGGGCCGCTGGCCAACAGTTCAAGCGCATCGGCACCGGCGCCCGACCGCGGCAACAGGTAGATAGCCAGGGCCTGGATGGCTTCGAAGCAACCGGGGCGCAGGTCCAGGGCGTGGCGGAGCCAGTAGTAACGCGGGTCCTGGGTGTCCTGGTAGGTCCGCTTGGCCAGGCACGCGGGCAAGCTGCTTGGCAGTTCCGCCAGCGGTTGCACCCCATGCCTGACCAACAGCGGCGCGGCGGCTTCCTGCACCTCCACGTCGGCATGGGCACTGGGCCGATAGCGCGCAGGCCGCCCGTTGAACAACTCGGCCAACCAGCCAGGCTCGCGCAACTGCGCACTGACGCGCAGCATGCCGATGGCCGCTGCCAGCGGTTGCGCCGAACGCTCCAGGGCCTGCAGCAGGTGCGCAGTCGCGGTTTCGCATATCTGCCCTACGGCCAGCACACGCGCAGCGTTGGGTTGGCCATCAGCCTGTACCCGGCAAGCGCGGTGGAAGCAGTGCATGCCCATTACCACGTGCGGGTGGTAAGCCTTGGGGCAGGCATCGACCCAGGCTTTGAGCACCTGGCTCGGGGCTTTGTCGCCCTGGTTGTCGAGGTCGGCGAACATGTGGCCTTCCAGGGCCGCCAGGTAGGCCGGAAACTCGCCGGGCGGCGCCTGATACCACTGCGCCTCGAGGCGGTCGAAAAAACGGGTAAGTTCAACGAATGCGCGGGCCTGCACCAGTTCGCGGATTACCTGGTGAGTGTGGGTGAGCGTTTGCACGGAGCAATTCCTCAAGTCCATTTGGAAGAAGGGACAGTGCCATTCCATGGCAACTGCAGTTGCCCAACAACACTAAGCCATACCCGGCCCCTGCGCAAAGAATATTGGATCCACCTTTTGCTCAGAGGTGTAAAAATCCGCGATAAATCCCTGCCCGGAAAAACCACGACGCACACTTCTTGCGCCGGCAGTAGGAGCGCTGGCTATCCTGTGCGCTACCGCAGGAAGCGGCCTTCACCCGCGACAACGGAGCGTCCATGTCCCTAGCCCTCGTCCATAGCCGCGCCCAGGTGGGCGTACAGGCACCGGCGGTCAGCGTCGAAACGCACCTGACCAATGGCTTGCCGCACCTCACCCTGGTCGGCCTACCGGAAACCACCGTCAAGGAAAGCAAAGACCGGGTACGCAGCGCCATCGTCAATTCCGGGTTGAACTACCCACAACGGCGCATCACCCAGAACCTGGCCCCCGCCGACCTGCCCAAGGATGGCGGGCGCTACGACCTGGCCATTGCCTTGGGCATCCTCGCCGCCGACGGCCAACTGCCAACCGCGGCCCTTACCGAGCTTGAATGCCTGGGCGAACTGGCACTGTCTGGCACGTTGCGCCCGGTGCAGGGGGTATTGCCGGCGGCACTGGCGGCCCGCGAAGCAGGCCGGGCGCTGGTGGTGCCACGGGAAAACGCCGAGGAGGCCAGCCTGGCCAGCGGCCTGGCGGTGTATGCCGTGGGGCACTTGCTGGAGCTGGTTGCCCACCTCAACGGCCAGGTGCCCCTGGCGCCCTATGCGGCCAACGGTTTGATCCTGCAGCAACGGCCTTACCCGGACCTGAGCGAGGTGCAAGGGCAACTGGCAGCCAAGCGCGCCTTGCTGCTGGCAGCCGCCGGGGCGCACAACCTGTTGTTCACCGGCCCGCCCGGCACCGGCAAGACCTTGCTCGCCAGCCGGCTGCCCGGGCTGCTGCCGCCGCTGGACGAGCACGAGGCGCTGGAAGTGGCGGCGATCCAGTCGGTCAGCGGCCATGCACCGCTGAGCAGCTGGCCGCAGCGCCCCTTTCGCCACCCGCACCACTCCGCCTCTGGCCCGGCACTGGTGGGGGGCAGCAGCCGGCCGCAACCTGGCGAAATCACCCTCGCCCACCACGGTGTGCTGTTCCTTGACGAGCTGCCGGAATTCGAGCGCCGCGTGCTTGAGGTGTTACGCGAGCCATTGGAGTCCGGTGAAATCGTGATTGCCCGGGCCCGCGACAAGGTACGCTTTCCCGCGCGCTTTCAGTTGGTGGCGGCCATGAACCCCTGCCCGTGCGGCTACCTCGGCGACCCGACCGGCCGTTGCCGCTGCAGCACCGAGCAGATCGCCCGCTACCGCAACAAACTGTCCGGGCCACTGCTGGACCGCATCGACCTGCACCTGACCGTGGCCCGCGAAAGCACCACGCTGAACAACCAGCCTAGCGGTGAAACCAGTGCCGCTGTGGCTGTGAAGGTGGCACAGGCCCGAGCGCTGCAACACGGGCGTCAGGCCTGCGCGAATGCCTTCCTCGATCTCGAAGGTTTACGCCGGCATTGTGCCTTGAAAGCCGCCGACCAGGTCTGGCTTGAAAATGCCTGCGAGCGGCTGACGCTATCGCTGCGCGCGGCACACCGGTTGTTGAAGGTGGCGCGAACTCTGGCGGACCTGGAGGGGTGCGAGGCCATTGGCCGGGCGCATCTGGCCGAGGCCCTGCAGTATCGGCCGGGGAGCAGTTAGGTTGCGCAGTGGCCTTGCAGGCAAGGGCCTGCACCACCCCTTGGTTTACTGGCGGCCAGCCAATGCCCGTTCAACCACCGCCAGCAATACCTCTTCAGAAAACGGCTTGCCCAGGCACTCCAGCGCCCCCAGCCGCCTCGCCGCCTGCATGGCGGCATCATCCCAATGCGCCGACATGCAGATCACCACTATCGGCCATTGCCGAAGCGCCAGCTCACGCTGCACGTGCAGCCCGCTCATGCCGGGCATCTTCAGATCGAGCAGCACGCAACCGGCCTGCCCTGCCCGTTCAGACGCCAGGAACGGGGCACCGCCAGCGAAGGTTAGGGTCTCGAACCCGGCTGAACGCAGCAGGTTGGCCAGGCTCTTGCGCACCGAAGCATCGTCATCGACGATGCATACCCATCTGCTCATGCGCCGCCCATGCCCTCCTGCTGTGTGCCGAGCACGTTGTGCATGGCCACCAACTCCACCAATGAGCGCGACTGCATCTTGTTCATGATGCTCTTCTTGTGCACCTTGGTGGTCACCTCACTGGTGCCGATCTGCCTGGCGATCTGCTTGTGCGACAGGCCGTCGACCACCAGCGAGAACACCTGGCGCTCACGCGGGGTCAGGCGCTGGTACTTTTCCGCCACGAGCCGGGCATGGCGCCACTTGCGCCCTTCGGCCACGGCACGCACCCGCAGCGTCCCCAGCAGGGCCAGCAACTGCTCCTCGTCAAAAGGCTTGGTGAGGAACTCCACGGCACCTGCGCGCATCGCCTGCACGGTCATCGCAATGGTGCCAAAGCCGGTCATGAACACGATCGGCCAGGGCAGCGCCAGCTGGCGCAGCGTTTCCTGCACTTGCAAGCCGGTGATATCGGGCAGGTGCATGTCGAGCAACAGGCAGGCGTAAGGGGTTTCCAGCCGGGCTTCGAACAGCGCCTCGGCACTGGCGAACAGATGATGGGGTATGCCCTGCGAGCGCAGCAGCCGGCCGAGCGCCGTGCGTACCGATGGGTCGTCATCAACCACCAGCACTGGCACATCCGCACTTTCGCCGGATGGCTCCAGGGTGTCGGCGCCTGCGCACAACGGCAAAGCCCCCAATGCCCGGCCTGGGGCCGCAAAGCTGATCTCGGCCGCCAACCGGTAGCCACGCCGAGGTACGGTCTGAATCAGCCCACGGTCGCCAAATGCCTTGCGCAGCAACGACACCTGGACCTGCAGGTTGTTGTCCTCGACCACGGTGCCGGCCCACACCTGGCTGAACAATTCTTCCTTGTCGACCACCCGGCCCTTGGCCCTGATCAGTGTGGCCAGCACCTCGAACGCGCGCCCGCCCAGCAGCATGGGCTTACCGTCGCGCAACACTTCGCGGCGCTCCAGGGACACCAGGGCATTGCCTATTCGGATCATGGCTTCCTCGCACGGGCACGGGCATTCGCGCAGCCACGAACAGCCTAGGCCAGCGGATGCGGTGGAACAACTATCCCGAGGGATAGGGTGTTCAAGGCACTATACAAGCGCCCGGAAAAGGCCAGGGGACGATAACAGACAACAGCGTGCCCGTTCCTGCCAAGCGGGCTGCAACCTGCATTCCCCTTGGGCTGGCTGCGTATACTCACGTCTCGGGATGTCGCCAGCAGGGGGGTGTTTCATGCGCGATGAACGCCTTGCTCACAGGCCCATCGATTACGACCAGACAGTCGACGAAAGCTGGCTCAACAACTGCGACATCACAGCGTTGGGCCAGGATGGCGAGCTCAGTTGCTTCCGCCTGTGCGACCCCACCAGCGGGCAAGCCTGGCTCGCCATGCGCGCACCGCTCGAAGCGCCCGCCGCCTGTCAGCGCCTGGAGCGCGACTACCGGCTGAAACTGGACCCACAGTGGGCAGTGGTGCCGTGCGCGTTCGTGCGTTCCCCCGAAGGCCCACTGCTGGTGTACCCGGCCGGTCACTCCATCGCCGACCTGCTCAGCGAAGGCCGGCTGGCGCTGGAGCCGTTCCTGGAGATTGCGCTGAACGCCGCCACTGCCTTGGCCCAGGCCCACCAAAGCAATGTACTGCACGGCGCCCTGCAGCCAGCCCATGTGCATGTGCAGGACAACTTGCAGGTGCGGCTGGGCGGGTTCCGTGCAACACCTGCGCATCCGCTCGGCGAGCAAGGCATGCCGCTCGGCAACTGGACCTACCTGGCGCCCGAGCAAGTCTGCCCGCACGGCAGCAACAACGACCTGCGCAGTGACATCTATGCCCTGGGGGCGATCCTGTACCAGCTACTGCTCGGTGAATTGCCGCTGACCGGGCGCGATACCCAGCACTGGCGTCAGCTGCATGCCGGGGTACAACCCAAGACCGCCTGCGAAGTCGACAACCGCGTGCCGCAGCCGCTGAGCAGCGTGCTGGCCAAGGCCCTGGCCAAGGAACCGGACGCACGCTACCAGAGCGCACACGCCCTGGCCGTCGACCTGGGCTACTGCCAGCGGCAATGGGCTGCCAGCAAACACATGGCGGCCTTTGAACCAGGTTGCGCCGACCCGGTCGCCGCCCATGGCAGCCGCCTGTATGGCCGCGATGCCGAACAGCAGGCCATTGCGCTGCTGCTCAAGGGGTTGCGCCGCGACAGCACGCCGCAAGTGCTGCATATTCAAGGCGCCGCAGGCATGGGCAAGTCGAGCCTGGTGGCCGCTGCACTCAAGGCCAATGCTCAAGGGTACTGGGCGATCGGCAAGTGCAACAGCGTGTCGCAGGCTGCGCCCTACGCGCCTTGGGTGGAAATCCTCGGCGCCCTGACCACCCAGTTGCTGGCCAAGGACAGCCACGAACTCGACGCCCTGCGCCACGACATCCTGCGCCGCATCCAAGGCCACGGCCGGCTGCTGGGCAAGCTGGCGCCAGACCTGCAGCTAGTGCTCGGCGCGTTGCCGCCACTGCCAGGCAAACTTACCCCCATGGCGCTGCAGAAGGAGCTGCGGGCCGTGGTCGAATTCCTTGCAGTATTCAGCCGCCCCGGCCTGCCACTGGTGCTGTTCATCGACGACATCCAGTGGGTCGATGACGCCTCGCGCCAGCTCCTGGCGCAACTGCTGGCAAACGCGCCCGGCAACCTGCTGCTGATCTTTGCCCAACGCAGCGACACCGGCACTACCCAAGGCCCGGTCAGTGTCCCCCACTCACTGCGCAGCACCACCCTGAACCTGCGACCGCTGGCCGTTGGCGCGGTGGCAGAGTTGATCGCCGAGCGCTACCACGTGGATGCCGAAGCCGCCCTGGCACTGGCTGCACAGGTACATGAGAAGACCGCAGGCAACCCGTTCTTCATCCACCAGATCCTGCGCGCCATGGTCGAAGACCAGTTGTTCTTCTTCGATACCCAGGCCATGCGTTGGTCGTGGTGCCCACAGGCCGTGGCCCGTCACCGTTACGCCGACAATGTCGCCGAGCTGATGATCCACCGCCTGGCGCGCCTTCCCGCGCCACAGCGCGACGTACTGCGCATCGCCAGCGCCGCAGGCAGCCGCTGCGACAATGGCGTATTGCAGCGGGTGCTGGGGCGGGCGCCAGGCACTGCGGTACAGGCCCTGATTGCCGCGGGCTTCCTGCTGTCGAGCCAGAGCGGCCTGGGCTTCGTACATGACCGCGTGCAGGAAGCGGCGTATCAACTCACGCCAGGGCACGAGCGCGAAGCGCTGCATGCGCGCATTGCCGTGGCCATGCTCGGGGCTTGGCCAGACCGCTTGCAGGCGCTGCTGTTCGAGATTGCCCATCAGCTGCAACGCGCCAGCCCGTGCGGGTTTGCCGCAAATGACTGCGCAACCTTCCTGCAGCTTACGTACGAGGCGGCACAGCGGGCGCGTGACAGCCGCGCCTATGAGCAGGCCGCCGGCTACCTGCACACGGCACAACAGCTGCTCGAAGCCTGCAGTACGCTGGAAAGCCGCGCCACGCTTGGCTTTGCCATTGCCAGCATGGCAACGGAGTGCGACTTGCAACTGTCGCGCACGGTCGCCGCCCAGGCCCGCCTGGCTGAATGCCGCCAGCGTGCCGGCTCGACGCTGGAGCGGGCCAGGGTGTGCCAGTTGCAGGCACGCCTGGAGACCTTGCAGGGTAACTGCCAGGCTGCCATCGCCAGCGCGCTTGGCGGCCTGCGGATGCTGGGTATCGAACTCGCGCCGGGCCTTGACCCACACCAGGTACAAGCCAGCCATGCCCGTGTGCAAAGCCTGATCGAGCAGAAAGGCCTTCACTGCCTGGAGTCGCT